>NZ_JACHHY010000026.1 GCF_014202905.1 Chitinivorax tropicus
CTGGCAGCTTGGCTGCGTCGGTCTGGGTATCGCGATCTGGATCAAGGTGATTCACCTGATTGCGTTTTGATGGCTGGTGCAAAACGATGGTTCATGGCTATGCCGTGGAGCGAGTTTGTCTGGAATTATCCATAGCCATCTGCGGTCCACAACACATCCGACATGCCCAATATGGCAATTGGGCAGCGTCAATCCATCGCCATAGCCTTGTCCGTCAGCCCTGCTGTCCGGCAATACGATCGATCTCTGCCTGCCAATGTGCTTTGTCCGCCGCATCCAACCAGCTGGCTTCAAAGCCGTTTCGGGTCAATTGCAGCAACTCGTCGCGGGTCAGGTTCAGTGCGGCATCGCAGCCGAGGTAGTTGTCCTGCAGGTATCCCCCGAAATAGGCTGGGTCGTCGGAATTGAGGGTCACGCACAGCCCCGCTGCCAGGAGCGCACGTAAGTTGTGATCTGACAGCCGTTGAAATACTTTCAACTTGACATTCGAGTATGGGCACACCGTCAGTGGCATGCGGTGCTCGGCCAGCCACGCCATCAGCGCAGCATCTTCTGCCGAGCGAACGCCATGGTCGATCCGACAGACATCCAACAATTCCAAGGCTTCCCAGACATAGGCGGGTGGCCCCTCTTCGCCTGCATGCGCTACACGAGGCAAGCCGAGTGCGCGGCAGGCCGCGAACAGACGTTGGAATTTGCTGGGCGGGTGCCCCTGTTCGCTGGAATCCAACCCCACGCCATCGATCTGGCTCAGAAATGGCTTGGCTTGCTCCAGCGTCTGAAAGCCTGCGGCCTCACTCATATGCCGCAGAAAGGACATGATCAGACGCGAGGAGATGCCCAGTTGTCGCCGTGCGTCATCCAATGCCCGGCGAATCCCTGTGATGACGGTCTCGAACGCAATCCCCCGCTCAGTGTGGGTTTGCGGGTCAAAGAAGATTTCCGTGTGGACGATGTGATCTGCCTGTGCCCGCAACAGATACGCCCAGGTCAGGTCGTAGAAGTCCTGCTCGGTGACCAATACACTGGCACCGGCGTAGTACAGATCCAGAAACGATTGCAGGTTGTCAAAGGCGTAGGCCGCCCGAAGCGAGGCCACATCGGCATATGGTAGCGACAGACCATTGCGACTGGCCAAGTCGAACATCAATTCGGGCTCCAGCGTGCCCTCGATGTGCAGATGCAGCTCGGTTTTCGGCAAGGCCCGGATCAGGGCCGCATGGGGGCTGGTCATGGATCGATCTCATCCTATGAAGAAACGAAACCCCAAGACGGATACGCCCTGGGGTTGGTTGGAAAGCTCGATTTTAACCCAAAGCGCACCGGCTGCAGATGACGCAGCAGTGTGGCGCGGCCAGCTCAGGGGCGGCACGCATCTTGACCGGCCCGCTACAATGTCACCCCATCTGGCGATACGCTGCCGGATCAGTCCGTCACTCGCTCTCCGGTGAAACGGTAGAACAGGCTTTTAGCCGTTTTCTTCAAGTCGCCCCTGACCTTTGAAGGGTGATGCTGTGGGCCATATCGGCCAGAATTGTAGTTGATGTACCAACCCTTGCTGTTGTAAAAATGTCTTCTGCCGTAATGCAGTTCCCCGCCAATCACGCCAGAGTAATTGGCCTGGACGAAATCCGAGGTGGTCACGAGCCCGCCCCCCCGGATTTCACATGCCAGGGTGGGATGACCCAGCAACAGCATCCGATTGATGTCTTCATCCGTCAGCCGCTCGACATAACTCCCGCCCACAAACTTACGCAGAAAAGCCTTCATCGCGTCGGCTTTCGTCGCCTCAATCCCCAGGATCAACCGGCAGGGTATGTTGTTGTCCTCTTTCACCAACCAATTCACCACGATGCCACTGATATCGAACCAATGTGGGTCCAGTTTCATTCTCTCGACTGACAGATCGATCCAGAATGGGTTGTAAATCGTCTGCTCTTCTGTCGGTTTGATATTGGGCGGGCTATGACTCTTGCCTGATTGTGACCATCCAAGCGGGTAGGTTGCCATTTGTCACTCCTTGTCGGTGAAACCTCCATATTGAATTCAATATAGATTTCACTTGCCGTAGTATCAAATGTGCCCAACCCTCCTTACATAAAAGTACGAATCAAGCTGGCAGCCGATAAGGTGATGGCTGACCATGCATCATATCCACACTCAGAATGTGGAAACATGATGGCCAACCACCCCCTTATGCCGCTATCCGTCAAACCGCATCGTATGGAACAGGCAAACCGTTATTCAAACCCGTAGCCGAATTCCGACCCATTCACCGAGATATGTACGCGGCTGACCTGCTCGCCCCGGATCATGCGGCGCAGGAATTCACCACTGATCTCGGGCAGCACGGTGTTGGTCAAGATGGCATCGATCATGCGGCCACCGCTTTCCAGCTCGGTACAGCGACTGGCGATGAGCTTGACCACGTCGTCATCGTAGGTGAATGGCACTTTGTGGCTGTCGCGAACCCGTCTTTCGATGCGTCCCAGCTGCAAGCGGATGATCGCACCCAGCATTTCGTCACTGAGCGGGTAATAAGGGATGACCACCAGCCGCCCCAGCAGAGCAGGCGGGAAGACCTTCAACAAGGGCTCGCGCAGGGCTTTGGCGATCCCCTCCGGCTCGGGCATCAGGTCAGGGTCTTTGCACAGATTGCTGATCAGATCGGTGCCTGCGTTGGTGGTCAGCAGGATCAAGGTATTCTTGAAATCGATGATGCGGCCTTCGCCGTCTTCCATCCAGCCCTTGTCGAACACCTGGAAGAAGATTTCATGGACATCCGGGTGGGCTTTTTCGACTTCATCCAGCAACACCACACTGTATGGGCGACGGCGCACTGCCTCGGTCAACACCCCGCCTTCGCCATAACCCACATACCCCGGTGGCGCACCTTTGAGCGTGCTGACAGTGTGCGCTTCCTGATATTCGCTCATATTGATGGTGATGACATTCTGCTCCCCACCATAGAGCGCTTCGGCCAAAGCCAAGGCGGTTTCAGTCTTGCCCACACCCGATGTACCGGCCAGCATGAATACGCCGATCGGCTTGTTGGGATTGTCCAGCCCAGCGCGTGAGGTCTGAATACGCTTGGCGATCATTTCCAGTGCATGCCGCTGCCCGATGATGCGCTGACTGAGGGTATCAGCCAGATTCAGAATGTTCTCGACTTCGTTCTTGACCATGCGGCCCACTGGAATGCCCGTCCAGTCTTGTACCACCGCCGCCACGGCCTGGTGATCGACCGTGGGCAGGATCAGCGGTGTTTCACCTTGATGGGTGGCCAATTCGGCTTGCAAGGTTTTCAATTCTGCCAGCAAGGCGTCGCGGTCCAATGCTTGGTCACCTTCGGCGGGCACAGCTGCTGCCCCCTCCACCGCGCCTACTTGGCCGCGAAGCTGCCCACGGATCACCAGAATACGGTCCACCAGCGCTTTTTCGGCGTTCCAGCGCGCTTCCAGATCAGTCAATCGCGCCTGTTCGACCTCCAGCCGATTGTTGGCATGGGTTTCACGTTGCTCGGTGTCCATACCCACCGCCTTTTCACGAGCGATGATATCCAGCTCGGTCTGTAAGCCTTCGATGCGGCGTCGGCAGTCTTCCACCTCAGCAGGTGTCGCGTGTTGGCTGACCGCCACCCGTGCGCAGGCAGTGTCGAGCAGGCTGACTGCCTTGTCAGGCAATTGCCGGGCGGGGATGTAACGATGCGACAGGCGTACAGCCGCTTCCAGCGCTTCGTCCAGAATCTGTGTACGGTGGTGCTTTTCCATGGTGGAAGTCACCCCGCGCAACATCAGGATGGCTTTGGTCTCATCTGGCTCGGCTACCTGCACCACTTGAAAGCGCCGGGTCAACGCCGGGTCTTTTTCAATGTGCTTTTTATATTCTGCCCAAGTCGTGGCGGCAATGGTGCGCAGGTTGCCACGGGCCAGTGCCGGCTTGAGCAGGTTGGCCGCATCGCCTGTACCGGCTGCACCACCCGCACCCACCAGCGTATGGGCCTCGTCGATGAATAGGATGATCGGTTTCTCGGAGGCCTGCACCTCCTCGATCACCTGCCGCAAGCGGTTCTCGAACTCCCCTTTCATGCTGGCACCGGCTTGCAGCAAGCCGACATCCAGCGTGCGCAGGCTGACCTCTTTCAGCGGCGGGGGTACATCCCCTTTGACGATGCGCTGCGCAAAACCCTCGACCACGGCTGTCTTGCCCACACCAGCCTCACCAGTCAGGATGGGGTTGTTCTGACGGCGACGCATCAGGATATCAATCACCTGACGGATTTCATCATCCCGCCCGACGATGGGGTCCAGCTTGCCGGAGCGGGCTTGCTCGGTAAGGTCGATGGTAAAGCGCTTGAGCGCCTCCTGCTTGCCCATGGCCGCCGGTGCGACGGCGCCACTGGCCTCGCCTGGCACTGCTCCTGCCTGGAACCCGTCGGTGGCGCTCTGCCCCTCTTCTGGCGAGCCACCAAGAATGCGATGGAATTCTTCACAGAAGGTATCGACCTTGATCTTCTCAAACTGTCGGGACATGGCATACAAGTGGTTGCGCAAGCCGGACATCTTCAGCATGGCCACCACCAGATGCCCTGAGCGCACCTGTGACTCACCGAACATCAGTGTGCCAAACAACCAGCCACGTTCGACCATTTCCTCGATATGGGACGACAGATCAGTGATGGAGGTCGAGCCACGCGGTAGGCGATCCAGCGCGGCGGTCAAGTCACGCGCCAGCCCGGCGGCATCCAGCGCAAAATGTTTGATGACCCGGTGCAGGTCAGAGTCGGTCAACTGCAGAATCTGATGGAACCAATGAACTGGCTCGACATAGGGATTGCCACGCAGCTTGCAAAACACGGTGCTGCTTTCGATGGAGCGGTAGCACAAGCTGTTCAGCTTGCCAAACAGCGCTACACGACTGATTTCGGCCATATTGGCGTCCTTTTCAAAAGGGGAGCCCCCAGCGGGGCACCCGTATCGTCAATACTGATCTGCGCGGGCCGTGTGGTCCTGTCTGCTGAATCCAGGCTTCAGCTTCAAGTCCGCCACATCGTGATCGGGGCGGCGGCTGTTCACCCAGGTATTCCAACCCAGACGTGCTGTCTTGCCGAGTTTGAGGCGGGGGACATCTTCACGGCACAGGACAACGTTGACATCCCACTCCAAGGCATCCCCGATGTAATTGCGAACCCAATCGGCCAGCCGTTGCATGCTGTCACCACCGGGCAGCAACCGCTGAAAATCGGCATGGCGGACCGGGCCGACCCGGATGCGGAACTTGTGTTGGGCGTTCCATACTTTTTTACCGATGACTGTGGTCTGGCCTAGCGCTTGCCCACCGAAACGGCCTTGCAGATGGCAAAGGCCGTCTTTGGGCAGGGGCATCCAATGGCCGACGAACTGCTCTATCACCACCGGTACTTTGAAAAAATCACCAAGAATGGCCGCCAGGCCCTCAGCATTGTGATGATGGGGTGCCAGACGGCCTGCATAGTGCAGCTTGGCCCAATCCGGCACGCTGTCACGCTGTGTCAGTGCCTCACTGCGCAAGCCGATCATGGCCGCCATATAGCTGGCAAAGCGGTCATCCCCGGGTCGATCCATACTGACCGTCGGCTGTGCATTGGCCCAGGCGCGATAGAACAGGCTGAGCAGCCGGTGATGGAATACATCCAGAAAGCGTGACAAGGTAGGATCATTGGCGTTGCGCAGGCGGTCCCGCGCATATTCCGAAAAATGCAGGGGCATAGGGCCATTGGGCCCCAGCAACCCCAACACATTCACACCCAGACGCGGCACCGGCCCAGTCTCGGTCTGTTGCCATTGCGCAACGGAGGCTGGCTCGAATGCCAGGCTGGGTGGCTGCCCAAGCCGCACCGGGTCATCTTGCGGGCGCAAGGATTCGCCCATGCGCGGCTTGTCAGGGTTGGCGGCCTCGATCAGCCGTAGCGCGGCATAAAATTCATAGTTCGCCGGGTGCCGGACCAGATCGGCCAGTATGGTCATAGCATCGCGCATGTACCGATCCTTGGCGCCCAGCGCATGATCTCACCACGATCAGTGGTCGATAGCACCATTTCGGTGAAAGCGTTGATCGACACATATTTGGCGAAGAACCGCTCCATCACCGCACCGAACAAGATCACCCCCACCCCTCGGAAGGCAGTTTCATCCACGGTCAAGGTCACCTCCAGCCCTCTTCCATAACAGATCGGCCCAGCCACCGGCAAGCGACGGGCAATGGGTTGGGTGCGGATATGGCTGACCCCATCGATCTGCCGAAGATTGCCCGCATCTCCATAGGCGCTGTACAAACGCAACAGGTCACGCAAACCCGCTGCCCCGTCCTTGGCATTGCTATCCACCAATGACAGGTAATTGAGGGACAGATGGCTGATCAGACGCCACGCGGTGTCGCCCTCGGCATAAGACGGTGACGGAGGGGTGGGACCACTCACACAGCGCACGGCCAGCACAGGCGCACTGGTTTCCACCACGAAATCCGTCTTGCCTGCGCCAATCGGCATGGTCAGCGGCAGATCACGATTGGTGCAGAGTGTCTCGATTCCCAGCTGTCGCAGATCAGACCGGAACGGCGCTTCCTGCGCATCCACCAAGGACAGGAAGACCTCGCTGCCCATATAGCTGGAACGCGGCCCTTTCAAGCGTTGTCGGTCGGACATCAGCCGGGGGGTGCGTCGCACCTGGTAATAAGCCTGCCGCCTGGTGGCATCGGCCAGATCATCCGCCGCATAGAAAGGCCGGAATTCGACCTCGGCATCCACCCCAGCACCATAGCCACGCACGTTCAGCACTTGATAGACCTCGAAATCCTGTGGGCGGGTACGGTCAGGCACCACATGGAATTCCGTCACCTGCTGGGTCAGGTGGATACGGTCGGTGCGTTTGGAGAACAGATTGATCGCTGGTGTGGCAAACAGTACAAAGTTGTCCTTGCTGATGATCTGCTCCAGCAGCGGGTCCAGCTTGTCAAACAGCACCAGCAGATCGATCTCGGTATCCGCGCAACGCGACATGCCACGGCGCAGCCCGCCCAGCTCGACGAACAGGAATCGCTGTGGAAAGGCGAAATACTCATGCAACAGGCGATAGCCCTGGAAGGAGCGCGGGCCATAGGGTAATAGCGCCTCGTCGTCTTCAAAGCCGACATGGCGGATGGCCGATGCGGGGATCAACTCATGCCAGCTGGGTTTGTTGAGCGCAGGCACCACAGCCATGCCCAGGGCGTTGGCCAACAGTTGTTCCAACAGCTGGGCTGGCAGCGCATCGCTACCCTGCAGGAAAAAGGGCAGTTTATCGAGCATCAGCTCATTGAATTTCAAGCCTGCCGTGGCCCGCAGGCGGATTCGTAACAGCGACTTGACCTTGCCCAGGCGGGCAAAGCCGATGCCGCCATATTCACCGGCAAACGCCTGGTAGCGTGCTTCGACCAGCTCAAGCGGCCATAAAGTGACATCATGCCCAGTCCGGTATTCACATGCGGTCTGATCGCCCTTGCCAAGCAAACTGTGCAAGGCAGTGCCACGTGGCAGCGTAAACCCTTCGGCCAGGCTGCCTTCGCTCAGATTGGGTTGCAACTGCACCACGGCCATCGACGGGGTCGGTGCCAGGTAATGCGGGTAGACCATCTCCAGCATGTGCTGGGTGAAACGTGGAAATTCGGCATCGATCTTGAGCTGCACCCGTGCGGCCAGAAAGCTGAAGCCCTCCAACAGCCGCTCGACATACGGGTCTGCGCACGAATAGGTTTCCAGGCCCAGCCGCCCCGCGATCTTGGGAAACTCCTTGGCAAACTCACCACCCATTTCGCGTAGATGCTGCAACTCACGTTCGTAGTAACGAAGCAGTCGGGTATCCATCAACCGAGCGCCCCCATGCCATCGAGCACCTGCTTCTCGCCCGTCTCCAAGTTCACCGCCGTTTTCAGATACAGCCGCTCCGGTAGGGGCTGCCCCCACAGCTCGCCTTCGATTTCAAAAACCAGCATATTGCCACCCTGGCTTTGCTCCTCCGCCAGGGCACGCACTCTGACGGTATTGCGGACGATACGGGGCTCGTAATCCCAGATGGATTGCCGCAAGCTACGCTCCAACGCCCCGAGATCCAGGCCTGAGTGAGTCCTGCCGGACAGATCCTGCATGCCGAAATTCAAGACCGACGACGCCACATGCGGGTATTCGGTCAGACTTTGTACCGTATCCAGACAGACCGTGTTCAGCAGCCAGTTCAAATCACGCAACACAGCAGCGCGCAATGCACGCATCGACAACACCCGCTTTTCACGTGGTTCCTGCCGATTACCGACTTCATCATCGGTCAGGCGATCCAGCAGGGAAGGCTGCAAACGCTCCTGGGCGGTCAGCTCGGCCATATGGCTACCTTATTGATCCGCCACGGCACCTTGCTGCGCTGGTGGAGTGAGTAAGACCTGCCGGACATCCAGCAACGGGTAATCATCGGCATCGGTGGTCAGCATCCGCTGCCCCAGGCCACGCGCAGCCTCTGCTCCCAACGCCACCCAATCGGTACGCCCCGCCAACTTGAGCACGTCATCGTCAGTTTCACAGGTTTCGGCATAGCGGGTAGGGATGAAGCCAAACAACTCTCCGCCATTTGCCAATCCGACCTCGGCTGGCATCCAGATCTTGTCGCGCAGATCAGTCGGGGCTTCCATCGACAACCGTTGGACACGCTCCCATGGCAGCCAGTAATAACGACCATTGGCAATGAATTCCAGCACCGGCCCCAAGCGTGAATCCGCATCAGCGATCCAGCTGAAAGGTACATCGTCTATCGTGCCGGCAATGGCGGGAGCTGCCTCGAAAGCCTGTTCGCGCAACCGTCGCGCCTCATCGGCCTTTCCTTCGCCCAACAGGCGCAATGCTTCGATCAGCAACCCCAGCCATGCGGGTGGATCACCCAGCACCAACGGCGAACGCTTGCCCGCAAACACCTCGCCACGCAGCACTTCACAGCGCAGGACTTCTCGATAGGTCTGCACCATTGGCATTGCTTGCTTATCGAGGTCGGCCACCACATTCAGCTGGGTATTGGCCCGATCCCACTGCCCCATCACACAGAGCAGTTGAAACAGGAACACCCGCCGCTTGCCATCTGCCGGATGTTGGCGGACTTCCTGCTGGAGCAGTTCCAGCGCCTCTTGCAACCGCCCTGCCCGCAACGCTTCAATGGCTGACATGCGCCCACTCCTCAAACCAGTTTTCAATTGAACAGATATCGGAAATAACAGACTCACCCTGCTGGGCAAATCCACTATTCACGCGATCCGCGCCACCCACCAGGCCAATTGGGTGCCTCGACCCGAGGCAGCCCAATGACCAAGCACGGAGAATACGTCCTGGCTTAAATCTTTTGATTCTTCAGCAGATCCCATCCCTTCAGAGTGCCAGCGGCAATCTGAGTACCATCGAATGCATCGTACTTGAAATTGATCTGGGTGTAGTTGAGCGAGAACGTTTCGACTGGGCGCTCACCAGAGCTGCTGATCGAGTAGGAGCTGACAATCGCGTCAGTCAGCTCGATCGACAGATAATGCTGGCCATTTGCCTCAGTCCCGCCAGTTTGAATGAAATGGATCTGTGCCTTGCCCAGTGATTTGCCGCAGATACTCTGCATGAACAGATCACCGGATGAGATATCTGTCGATTTGGTGAAAGTCAGCTCGGAGAAAGAGGGATTGCTGGTTTCACGATCCTTACCACCACTTACCGAGTGGATAGCACGGCCCACGCCGAAACTCATCGAATCCACAGCAATCCAGTCTTTATGCTTTTCAACAGTGCTGGTGCCTTTGATTTCAGTAGCGAAATTCAACAAAATCATGATAGTTTCCTTAAAAATGAGCGAAAAAGGTCCTTACGGCCCGCGATGTGCGGGCTCGCGCAGACAAAACAAACAAAACAGATGGCAGCGAACTGCCAGATGGATTACGCCTTGGCAGACGGTAACTTTGATACCAGCCGTAATGACACGGTCAGACCCTCCAACTGATAATGTGGGCGCAGGAAAAATTTGGAGGAGTAATAACCTGGGTTGCCCTCGATCTCCTCCACCACGACTTCAGCCCCGGCCAGCGGTTTCCTGGCCTTATCGATTTCAGTCGCCGTGGCTGGGTTGTTTTCCACGTATTGCCTGATCCAGTTATTGAGCCAGGTCTCCATATCGCTCCGCTCTTTGAACGAACCGATCTTGTCGCGCACGATACATTTCAGATAGTGCGCAAAACGGCAGGTAGCAAACAGATAAGGCAGGCGCGCAGCCAGATTGGCATTGGCAGTGGCATCCGGGTCTTCATATTCAGCCGGCTTGTGCAATGATTGTGCGCCAATGAAGGCCGCAAAATCACTGTTCTTCTTATGCACCAGCGGCATGAAGCCATTTTTGGCCAGCTCGGCTTCACGACGGTCACTGATGGCAATCTCAGTCGGGCAGGTCATATCCACACCACCATCGTCGGTCGGGAAGGTATGCACTGGCAGCCCCTCGACTGAGCCACCCGACTCGATCCCACGGATGCGCGAGCACCAGCCGTACAGCTTGAAGGAGCGGTTGATATTCACAGCCATCGCGTAGGCCGAATTAGCCCAGGTGAACTTGCTGGTACCCTCTCCCGTGGTATCTTCCTCAAAGTCGAATGCCTCAACCGGGTTGGTCTTGGCGCCATAGGGTGCGCGCGCCAGAAAACGAGGCATGGCCAGCCCGATATAGCGTGAATCCTCCGACTCGCGCAATGAACGCCACGCGGCATGCTCCGGCGTCTGGAAGATCTTGGTCAGGTCACGCGGATTGGCAAGCTCCTGCCAGGAGTCCATCAACATCACCGATGGATCGGCTGCGGAAATCATCGGTGCATGTGCCGCCGCACAAATCTTCGACATCTGGGTCAGCAGCTCAACATCGGGTGCGCTGTTGTCGAAGTAGTAATCCGCCACCAGACAACCGAAGGGCTCGCCACCGAACTGCCCGTATTCCTCCTCATAGATCTTCTTGAAGATCGGGCTTTGATCCCAGGCGGTGCCTTTGTATTTCTTGAGCGTCTTGTGCAGATCGTTCTTCGAAATGTTCAGGACCCGGATCTTCAACAACTCATCTGTCTCCGTGTTGTTGACCAGATGATGCAGACCACGCCAAGCACTTTCGACCGACTGGAATTCCTCGTGATGCAGAATCATATTGATCTGCTCGGTCATTTTCCTGTCGAGCGCGGCAATCAGCGCTTCGATGGTGCCGATCGCATCTGAAGAGAGCAGATTGGTGCCTTGCAGGGCTTGCTCCGCCAGGGTGCGGACGGCATTTTCGACTGCCTCCTGCGCCTTGTCGGTCTTGGGTTTGAACTCTTTTTGCAACAGGCTTGCGAAATCGCCCGCCTCCAGGGTGCCGGCGCTTTCGCCGCTTTGCAGTTCGGTACTGGACTCAGCCATTTTTTGCATTCCTCCTCGGATATCCAGCAATTATTCTTGTGGCTTGGGTGCAGCAGCCAGGGCTTGCATCAGGGTCGGGTCAGCCAGTAATTTGGCAATCAATTCCTCGGCCCCAGTCTTGCCATCCATATAGGTCAACAAATTGGACAGCTGGCTACGCGCCTCCAGCAGCTTGCTCAAGGACTCCACCTTGCGCGCGATCGCCGCCGGGGTGAAGTCATCCATGCTTTCAAAGGTGATATCAACCGCCAGATTGCCTTCGCCGGTCAGCGTATTTGGCACCTGGATCGCCACCCGTGGCTTCATCGATTTCAAACGCTCATCGAAATTGTCAACATCGATTTCCAGAAATTTGCGGTCTGCAACCGGTGCCAATGGGTCCACCGGTTTACCAGACAAATCCGCCAGTACACCCATCACGAATGGCAGCTGTACTTTTTTCTCAGAACCGTACAGCTCCACGTCATACTCGATCTGAACACGTGGAGCGCGGTTGCGGGCAATGAATTTTTGACTGCTTTCTGCCACGGTAATCCTCCTAGGCGCTTATTTGATTTGAAATGTCGCATCGATCACAAACCATCCATACCATCACCCATATATCAGCGGGCTTGGTCAGACAGGCTTTACATCACACGGCTCAATCACCGATCAGCGACACCTCCCTGTTGAAATCTGTCATGACACAGCCCAAACAGGGCTAGTCTTGCGTACCGCTGACCTGTCGCACCTGGCTTATCCCATCCGGGGCCAGTTCTTGCATGATCTCCAGAAAATCCATCGTCGCCAGGCGATACGCCCGACGTAACAGCAGCGGTACCGGGCTGGATGGCTCATGTTTTGCGTAATAGTCACAAAGCCCATCCAATACCTTCAGCACATCGTCTCGATTACGCACTTCGCCCGATATCCCCGGCGCAGCTACAACTGCTGTCTGTGAATCCAGAGCTGGATCTCCAGCCAGCGGCACCTCTGTCATCACCTGTGTTATCGGGTTGACAACCCGACCTGCGAAAAAGTTCAAGGCCCGCTTGATCATGCGGCTCAATGAAGACAAGTCGAGTGCTTGCGAGGCCCCCACTTGTGCAGTCAAGGTTGCTTCCAAACGGGCCACATCTGTTTGAATTTGCTGCAAAGCAGTGTGAATTGCCGCTACTTCATCCGCCCCGACATCCTCGCACGCTGCCTCAACCACCCCCATCGCAGGCTTTTCAACGCCCTCTGGGACTTCCAGCTCCCCAGTCAGGATGTCGAGATCACGCAATGACACCCGGCCATTCGCCCGCGATGTGATCAACGGCACCTCTCGCAGTTCGCGCAAGAAATCACCATCGATCAGCAACGCCAAGGTATTCACCCTCAGCATCGGGTCGTTGTCATCATCTGGGTCGAGCTGGGGATGCAGTGAATCCCAGCGGGTATCCAGCCACCCCGTCAGCAAGTGCACCGCCTCTGCAAAACCTTTATAGCCATTGAGGTGAAGTAATGCACGGGCAAGATGCACCGCCACCCGCAAATCACGGCAACGCGCCAGCAGATCCAATGCCAGCTGTTTGACGTTCTTCCAGTCTGGCGGCTCTGCCGGGCTGATGGTATTTCCATACTGGACCTCGGGCTTTCCTTGCGCTGCCTGCTCCAGCTCGACAAAAACCGGGTCATATTCCAGGTTGTCACCACTGGGCGAATCTGCCGATACATCACCAAGCAATACCTCAAGATCAATGAAACCCATACCTGCATTTCTCCTTGAACATGCGCCTTGGTGCAGCCCTGGCCATCATTAGTTCCGTACTTCACCCTCATTCAAACTTAAAAATAGGCCATTGCAGCTTGATCAAATACCCATTCTCGTTAAAAAATTCAAATTAGTGAAAGACATGCAGGACGCAGCCCGGATCGAAATTATTTTTGGAGATGACTCCACTATAGACCAGCCCAGGCAAGCCTGGCCGCTTGCTGCCGTATATCAGCAGCACAATGGATGGCGCCTCAAGGCGTCCATAACATGAATATGTTCAGATATGATAATTTAATGAAAAGTGTCAAAAAGTGAAAATGATATGAATTGAGATTCACCATGATTCACAGAAGAAGAATAATTATGAACAATGGTCATCAATTGCATTGCCAGTGCTGAATACCGCTCCTGTAGCGCGTTTCAGCCTGAAGTGAACTAATTTGTCATCGGTCAGCCAGAGGCCTTAGACTCCACTGACGCGATTTCGCGGCCCAAAATCTCTTCCAGCTTATATATATGCACACCATGAAAGTCTGCCCGATTTGCCAGACAGCCTATGAAAATGCAGATTTCTGCCCCGCCGATGGCGCAGCATTGATTGCGCGCAATCCAGAGGACAGCTGGCTTGGGCAGGTCATCAAAGACAGCTATCGAGTCGAACAAACCCTGTCCTCCGGCCCCATGAGCGTGGTCTACCTAGCAAGACAGCTGGCACTCGACCGCCTGGTGGTCATCAAGATGCTACGCCCCGGCGTCGCAGATGCAGATTCGATCCAGCTGTTCTTCCGGGAAGCCCGGGTTGCCAGCCAGCTCAACCACCCCAATGTCATTCAGATCATCGATTTTGGCACCCTGCCCGATGGCACGACATACCTGGTGATCGAGTACCTGCACGGCGAGACATTGGGCCGGATCGTGGAGCAACGAGGCGGGCTGTCGCTGGAAAACATCGTCTGGGCGATGGAACAGCTCTGCGCCGGTCTGGCCGCCATGCACCAACAGCACATCGTGCATCGCGATCTCAAGCCCAGCAATGTGATGGTTGCCCGTATCTCTGGTGACAGCACGGTGGTCAAGTTGCTGGACTTCGGCATCAGCAAACCCCTGCACGAGCAGGATCTGGGCTTTACCCGCTCTGGCGCGGTCATGGGCACCCCAGGGTATCTCGCACCGGAGCAGATCAATGGCCAAGCCAATATCGATCAGCGCTGCGACATCTATGCATTGGGCGCGATCCTGTATTTCCTGATCACCGGGCAGCGCCCCTACGAGGGGGAAAGCGGTCAGCAGATCATGTCCAATCAACTCAAGGGCCCACCCAGGCCGCTTGGTGAGATGCTGTTGGCCGACGCTCGCAATCTGATGCTGGAGCCGATCCTACAAAAAGCCATGCTCATCGCACCCGCTCAACGCTTTGCCGACACCCAGAGCCTGTTGGAGCATTTGCGTGTGGCGGCCACCACTGCCAAGCAAGCTGCGCAAAGCACACAAGCAGAAGCGATCGCAGCATTCAGCCAATATCAGCTGGTATTCGCCGGCGAGTTGCTGCCCGGTGTGGATGCGGAGCAGGCCAAGCTGCAGATACAGAAGCATTTCGGGCTGCAGCGTGCGCAGGTCGATGCGCTGTTCACCGGCCAGCGGCGCGTTGTCAAGAAGGCGATCGATCATGATACGGCCATGCGTTATGAGCAGGTCTTTCTGGTCGCTGGTGCCATCTGCCAAGTCGAAGCCATGAGCGATGCGACACGCATCGTGCCAACCCGCTCTCGCGATGATCTGTCACTCAGCCACGCCATCACGCTCCCCAAATCGACCCTGCCTGGCCAGCCCACCCCTACCGGCCAAAGCCACCCTACCACCCAGTCGTTGAACACCCCGACAGCATTCACCCCACGCACCCAACCCTCAGCGATTCAGGTGCAAGTCAAACGCCGCAGGAGAAAGTGGCCTTGGCTGGTCATCCCGGTCATCGCCAGCACCGCCATTACGCTGGCGGTGCCCAGCACCCGCTATCGGATAACAGACTGGATCATGCAGTTGCAAGGCATTCCCTACCCGCGTGGCGTCACCCGGGATACCCTGATCCTGGGCATGAGCGCACCATTCAGCGGCCCGGCAAAAGAGCTGGGTCGCAGCATGCAGCTGGGTATCATGGCCAGACTCAAGGAAGTGAATGCCAAGGGCGGAATCCATGGCCGGCAGGTTCAGTTACGTGAAATGAACGATCAATATGAACCTGATCGGACACGGATCAATGTTGATCAGCTGCTGGCGCCTTCCGGAGTCTTTGCACTGCTTGGAAATGTCGGCACGGCCACCACCGCCGTCGTGCTGCCAACCATCTTGCAAAAGAAGACCCTGCTCTTTGGCACCCTATCGGGCAGCAGCTTGCTCCGGCAAGACCCTGCTGACCGCTATGTATTCAATTTCCGTGCCAGCTATGCAGAAGAAACCGCCGCGCTCGTCGAGTATTTCGTGCAGGAAAAAGGCATCGCACCCACCAAGATCGCCGCCTTCATACAAAACGACGACTATGGGCGGGATGGGTTGGATGGCATCGTCAACGCCTTGCGCAAATACGATATCAAGCGCCCCGCCATCCAGGTCGCAAGTTATGAACGGAACAGCACTCGGCTGGACGAAGAAATCGCACGGCTGCAATCGCTGCAGCACGAAGTCGATGCCATCATCGTCGTCGGCACCTATCGTGTCAGCGCCCGCTTTACCGTCGCCATGCGACAAGCTGGGTATCAAGGCCTGATCGCCAACGTATCCTTTGTAGACAGCGCCGCATTGGCCAATGAATTCAAAAGCCTGGGGCAGGACTATGGCAATGGCGTGATCATTTCACAAGTCGTCCCGATGCCAGACTCCTTTGCCGACGGTGTACTCAGATATCGCAATGCCTTGCATAAGTTCTATCCCAACGAGAAACCGACCCACCTGTCGCTGGAAGGCTACGCCGCTGCTTCGATCCTGCTCGAAGCCATCGAACGCGCTGGGCGAAAACTGGATACCGAAGAGGTGATCAGCGAATTGGAGAAGATCCGCGATCTGGACATCGGCCTGGGCACCAATCTGTCCTTCAGCCCATCCAACCATCAAGGCAGCCACCGGGTCTGGGGAACGGTACTCAAACATGATGGCTCATTGGCCGCCATCAAATTGACGCAAGATGAGCGCAACTGAACACCCTCACCAAGATCCATTTGCCAACAGCATACATGCGTGATACATAAGTGGTGAGGTTCCAGGCTGCTCCAGCCCGTGGCCGCAGACCAATGTGCCAGCTACCTCCTGGCACTCGAACGATGAGGCCAGATATGGCATCCAAGCAAGTTTTGCACACCCCGCCTATCTCACGATACAGCATACCTGCATTGGTCATTGCGCTGGCCAGCCTAGCTGGCTCGGCAACGGCCACGGACACACCACCAACATGGCTACGTGACAAGATCAGGCAATTCGAGACCGAGCCAGTAACCAACCCGCCTCGCCAAGTGATCAAGAGCCAATATCGAGGCAAGACGGTATATTACGTGCCAGCAGTCTGTTGTGACCGATTCAGCGAATTGTATGACAGCAACGGGCAGACACTCTGCTCACCAGACGGCGGCATTGTGGGGGACGGAGACGGGAGATGCCCCGACTTCAAGCGGCAATCACCAAGTAACCAAATGATCTGGCAGGATAGCAGGGACAACCCAGCAGCCAAGCGTTGAGCCAAGCCACCAACTGCATGGTGGCTGCCGATCACATAGGCATGAGGAGTCAAGGGAAGATACTGCTATTGAGTACAGCGTTAAGGCAGGTCATTCAGCAGGCAGTTACAGCGCCGATCGAGCTGACCGGCGCAAAAGCCCGGCAGATCATTCGTTGCGATCGAGATACTGAGTCTTGCCTTTGACATTGGCCCATTGATCATGATCAGGCAACGGATCTTTTTTCTCGACGATCGGCTTCCAATTCCGGTGCTGCGACAATTCAGCATTGATCTGGATGAAATGCTGCTGGTCAGCCGGCACGTCATCTTCCGCATAGATGGCCTCAACCGGGCATTCCGCGACACATAAAGTGCAATCGATGCACTCATCGGGGTCGATCACCAGAAAATTCGGCCCTTCCCGAAAGCAGTCCACCGGACATACATCTACGCAGTCGGTATATTTGCACTTGATACAGGATTCGGTTACAACGTACGCCATCTTGCTGATTCCTTGTCGAGCATTCTCAAGAGATAGGCCGCAATTCTAGCAGAAGCAAGAAATCGCGGCGTGATCTCCTGGTTATTAGCTCATGCCATTTCGATCACCCATCATGCCCAACCACCCAACCCCACCCGCCCCCTATCGCGGACGTTTTGCCCCCACACCCTCTGGCCCTTTGCATTTTGGATCACTGGTCGCCGCCGTCGGCAGCTATCTGGACGCCAAAGCGCAACAAGGTGAATGGCTGCTACGCATCGAAGACCTGGACCCCCCACGCGCAGTGGCGGGTTCGATTGACGACATTCTCAAGACACTGGAGCGCTTCGGCTTTGAATGGGACGGCCCCATCCTGTACCAAAGCCAGCGTTTTGATCTATACCAGGCAGCGCTCGAAAAACTGCTTGCTCAGGGCTTACTTTATGGCTGTGCCTGTTCACGCAAAGAAATTGCCGATTCAGCAGCCCACGGGCTGGATGGTTTGATCTACCCTGGCACCTGCCGGCGAGGGCTTGCTCAGGGCAAACAAGCACGGGCATGGCGCATCCTCGTGCCCTCCACCCCGATCTGCTTTGAAGATCGCGTGCTTGGCACACAAACACAAAATCTCGCCACCGAGATTGGCGATTTCATCCTCAAACGCGCGGATGGCTTGTTCTCGTACCAGCTGGCAGTTGTGGTCGATGACGCGGAAACCCTGATCACCGATATCGTCAGAGGCGCAGATCTATTGCTTTCCACCGCGAGACAACTCTTCCTGCAGAATGCCCTGGGCTACCCCACACCGCACCATGCACATCTACCCCTGGCACTGAATCGGCAAGGAGACAAACTGAGCAAACAGAACCTGGCAAAAAGCCTGGCAGACCAGCCGCGATCACAAGCACTTGCCGATGCACTGACCTTTCTAGGGCACCCCCCCCCGACCAGCTTGCTGGGCGCCCCCTTACGCGACCTATGGGCCTGGGCAATCAAGCATTGGCAGCTGAAAAATGTACCGATTCGAGCAAGTAACAGCCCATTACGCTATGATGAAGCGAAACAGGCCAAACCTATTTTCAAAAATTAGCAAAAAACGGTTGACAACCCCAAGAGGCGCAACTTAGAATCCGCGCCTCTTTCGTTGCACCGCAGCGGAAGACCGTAGCGTCCCCATCGTCTAGAGGCCTAGGACACCGCCCTTTCACGGCGATAACCGGGGTTCGAATCCCCGTGGGGACGCCACAAACTCAACGCTACCTCTGCGTCAGCGTCCCCATCGTCTAGAGGCCTAGGACACCGCCCTTTCACGGCGATAACCGGGGTTCGAATCCCCGTGGGGACGCCACAAACATAACGCTACCTTTGCGTCAGCGTCCCCATCGTCTAGAGGCCTAGGACACCGCCCTTTCACGGCGATAACCGGGGTTCGAATCCCCGTGGGGACGCCACATTTCAGCTTCCTCAGCCTCTCCACCGATTACCGCAACTTGAACATCAGATCCTGCCCTTTGCTCAGGGTTTTGCATGAATGCGCCTCATTCTTACATGGAAAACTACAATACCGTTCCGGTTTTGATCTGATAAAATCCCGAGCTTGATTTACCACCAAAACTTAATGCCCGGAAAGAGACCCCATGTTTTCCTATAAGCAGACGATTGCATCGCTCGACCCTGAACTCTGGCAACACATGGAAGGCGAGCGCCATCGCCAGGAAGAGCACATCGAACTGATCGCCTCCGAAAACTATACCAGCCCAGCCGTCATGCAAGCTCAGGGCTCCCAACTGACCAACAAATATGCGGAAGGCTATCCGGGCAAGCGCTTTTATGGCGGTTGCGAATTTGTCGACAAGGTCGAGCAGATTGCCATTGATCGTGTCAAACAGCTGTTCGGCGCAGAATATGCCAATGTCCAGCCTCACTCTGGCTCCCAGGCCAATCAAGGTGTGTATTTTGCCATCCTGAAACCTGGCGACACCATCATGGGCATGAACCTAGGCCATGGCGGACACCTGACACATGGCTCGCCTGCCAACCTGTCGGGCAAGATGTTCAAGATCGTGCCTTATGGCTTGAACGATCAAGAAGAAATCGATTATGACGAGATGGAACGCATTGCGCTGGAAACCAAGCCCAAGCTGCTGATCGGCGGCGCTTCGGCGTATGCATTGCGCTTCGATTTTGAACGTATGGCAGCCATTGCCAAGAAGGCTGGCGCGTATTTCATGGTTGATATGGCGCACTACGCAGGCTTGATTGCAGCAGGCGTCTACCCCAACCCCGTGCCACATGCGGATTTCGTCACTTCCACGACCCATAAGACCCTGCGCGGCCCACGCGGCGGCATCATCCTGGCCCGTGCTGAGCATGAGAAGATTTTGAACTCCAGCGTATTCCCAAGCTTGCAGGGTGGCCCGCTGGAGCATGTCATCGCAGCAAAAGCCGTGGCTTTTGGCGAGGCACTCAAGCCCGAATTCAAAACCTATCAGGAACAAGTATTGAAAAACGCTGACGCCATGGCTCGCACATTGGCGGAGCGCGGAGTGCGCATCATTTCTGGCCGCACCGAATCCCACCTGTTCCTGGTTGACCTGCGTCCGAAGAGCTTGACCGGCAAGGCAGCAGATGCAGCGCTAAGTCTGGCGCACATCACCGTCAATAAGAATGCGATCCCGAATGATCCGGAGAGCCCATTTGTGACCTCGGGCATCCGCATCGGCTCTCCCGCCATCACCACGCGCGGCTTCAAGGAAGAAGAAGCACGTCAGGTGGCGCATCTGGTTGCCGATGTGCTGGACAACCCAAGCAATGAGTCCGTGATTGCCGCCACACGAGACAAGGTGCATGCACTGACCAAACGCTTCCCTGTGTATGGTGAATGATCGCTTGCTGCTGTAAGCCAGTAGCTGCATCAAAAAGGAGGGGCTACCCTCCTTTTTGCTTTTTCCATATCACAGATTTGACACACCCGCCGTCTAGACTCCGTTGATACGGTTGCACCGCAAGCCCCATGCCCATTCGATTGTTTGCTTTTCTCTTGACACTCTGCGCCCTGACGGGCTGCAGTACGCTTGGCTATTATGGGCAAGCCATCCGCGGCCACTTGACGCTCATGGCTAAGGCACAGCCAATTGACCAAATCATCGAAAATCCAACAACTCCCGCATCGCTTCGCCATCAACTCAAGACTGCTCAAGCCATCCGGGCTTTTGCCAGTCAGCAACTCCAGCTGCCTGACAATGCCAGCTATCAAAGCTATGCCGACCTGGGGCGTCCCTATCTGACCTGGAATGTGGTCAGCGCAGCCGAGTTTACGTTGAGGGCAGATACAGAGTGCTTCTGGGTGGTGGGCTGCTTGAGCTATCGCGGTTTTTTCTCGCCTGCTGACGCACAGGAACATGCCGCCAAGCTCAGTAGCGAGGGAAAAGATGTGTTTGTATACGGCGTCCCCGCTTACTCTACGCTGGGTTGGTTTCCTGACCCCCTGGTCAACAGCTTTCTTGCGTACTCCGAATTGGATTTGGCCCGACTGATTTTCCATGAGCTGTCGCATCAATTGATCTATATAAAAGACGATACTGCCTTTAACGAGGCCTTCGCCACTGCAGTTGAGTTGGAGGGAGCCAAACGCTGGCTTGATCAGCAGAAACATCCGGCACAACATGATGCTTCACCCGAGCAGCAGGAGCTACGCAAGACAGCTTTCCGGCAGCTGCTGGATGAGATGCGCCAGGCATTGGCCGCACTGTATCAGGCGCCGCTCAGCCAAGCCGATATGCGGCTTCATAAGCACCATATTCAAGCCGAATATGCCAGCCGCTATCAGGTTTTCAAACAGGTTTGGCGTGGCTATCGTGGGTATGATCATTGGTTTGAGCCGCATCCCGGCAATGCCCATCTGGCAAGTCAAGCCACCTATTACCAATGGGTACCGGCATTTCGCCAGCTGCTCAAGGAAAGTGATGGGCAGTGGGCGGTTTTTTACGACAAGACCCGACGAATCGGCAAGCAGCCCGCCACAGAACGTGCCAAAATGCTGGAAGCCCTGTCTGCACGGGCTTTGGCGCCCGCAACACAGGTGCTGGCACCATCGACAGTGAACCAAGTTGAGGAGAACACACAATGAAATGCCCATTCTGTGGCGCAGCCGATACCCAGGTGATCGACTCCCGCGTCAATGAGGAGGGCAATTCAGTCCGCCGTCGGCGTAAATGCGCCACCTGCCAAAAACGCTTTACCACCTTTGAGACGGCAGAGCTTCGCATGCCGCAGGTCGTCAAAACCAACGGCCATCGCACTGAATTCGATCGCGAAAAATTGAGAGTCAGCTTTCTACGGGCACTACATAAACGCCCTGTGCCCACCACCCTGGTGGATGAAGCCATTGAACGGATTCTGCAAAAGGTGCTCAGTTTGGCTGAGCGGGAAATCCCCTCTCGCCAGATCGGGGAAATGGTCATGACTGAGCTACACAAGCTGGATAAGGTCGGGTACATCCGCTTTGCGTCAGTCTACCGTAGCTTTCAAGATGTGGACGATTTCCGTGAGGCCATCCAGGAGGTGCAACAGCCTTGACAATAGGCGCTAGTGGTCAGCGCGCCAATCAACGCAAAGGATTCAACACGATGCTTCGTCTGGTGGTGAGAATGGCAGCACCGCACTGGCCAACCCCACAGCCCCTACCTCATGAATGGCCAAGGCGAACTCAGCATCCTCCCGCAATGCAACCCGCGAAGGACAGGGGCGCCCATGCATTCGTGCAAACCGCGCCAAACTGACCGCCTGGGCCGGACGATTGAGATGTGCCAACACATGATCAACCCATGCCGGCTGATTACAAATCAATACCATATCGCAACCCGCGTCCAGTGCTGCGTGTACTCTACGCAGCATATCCCCGGCAGATGCCGCACCAATCACCCCTAGATCATCGCTGATGATCAGCCCAGCAAAACCCAACCGATCGCGCAAGATCTCCTGCAACCAGATAGCTGAAAAACAAGCCGCCTGCGAATCAACCCGAGGGTAGATGACATGGGCGGGCATGATGGCCGCCAGCCCTTCATCAATCATGTGCCGGAACACCCGGAGCTCCTCGGCCTCGATTTCCGGCAGCGTGCGTGGATCGACCGGCAGCGCGTGGCACACATCATCACTGACATGCCCATGGCCGGGAAAGTGCTTGCCTACCGCATGCATGCCGCCTCGCCGCATGCCCATTTGTAGCGCGTGCGCCAATTCCGCCACCACCGCAGGTTGGCGATGGAATGCCCGATTGCCGATGACACCACATGAGCCATGATCCACATCCAACACGGGTGCAAGGCTGAAATCCACACCACAAGCCCGCAACTCTGCCGCCAACACCCAGCCCGTTTGCTCGGCCAAGCGCCGCGCGGGGTGGCGCCCATGGCGGTCATGAACCAAGCCGAGATCCCGCATCGCCGGTAAATGGGTGAAACCCGATTGAAAATGTTGAATACGTCCACCTTCCTGCTCGACACCAATCAACAGCTTGGGTTGGCGCAAATGATGGATCTCATCACACAACGCAGTCAGTTGTTCGATAGATTGATAGTTCCGAGCGGCCAGCATCAAGCCCCCCACCATCGGATGCTGCAGTCGATCCCGCTCCTGATCGGTCAGGGCCATGCCAGCCATGTCCACCATCAGCGGCCCAAGTTGCCCCAACTGATAACGGGATGTCAATTCAGCCATATTCAGCATTCCATGACGACAAACGCACAGGCCAGCGTCTGCTCGTCCGAGATACTCAGGTGGATGGTTTTGATTGAACGTTCGGCAAGCAATGCCGCAACGGATGGGGTGTATTCAAAATAGGGGCGGCCAGCGGTGTCATGGCAGATGGTCAGATCAACCAGCCGGACCGGGCCAGCCAGCCCCATTCCCAGCGCTTTTAGAAAAGCCTCTTTGGCGGCAAAGCGCTTGGCCACCCAGGCCGCCTGCAATGCCTGTGCAGGCGGTGACTGGCGTTCGACAGCAGAAAGAAACCGCGCGGTAAAGCGCTCACCAAACCGCTGTAAAGGTTTGTCGATGCGGCTGATCGTCACGATATCGGTGCCGATTCCGTAGATCATGATGCCATCTCAGCTCGCTGAAAGACGTGAAGACACCTCGATCAATTGTTTCATTTCACGAACGGCTTCTTTGAAGCCCACAAACAATGCTTGTGCCACGATGGCATGGCCGATATTCAGCTCCCGAATGTCGGGAATGGCCGCAATCTTTTGTACATTGTGGTAGTGCAGACCATGCCCCGCATTGACCCGCAACCCAAGTTTGGTGCCGTGCGCCACGGCAACCCGAATCCGCTCCAGCTCAAGCTGCATGGTGTGTAGATCTTCCGCTTCTGCGTATCGGCCAGTATGGATCTCGATTACTGGCGCACCCAGCTCTTTAGCGGCATCAATCTGTTTGAGATCGGGATCGATAAAAATCGAAACCCGCGAGCCCGCCTCCGTCAACATGTTGATGGCAGCCTTGACCTTGGCGCGCTGACCTACGACATCCAACCCTCCTTCCGTGGTCAACTCCTCGCGCTTCTCTGGCACCAGGCATGCATCTTGCGGGCGAATCCTCAGCGCATGCGCCAACATCTCATCCGTCACCGCCGTTTCCAGATTCATCCGCGTCTGGATCACATCACGCAGGATTTCCACATCCCGATCCTGAATATGTCGGCGATCTTCGCGCAAATGCACTGTGATGGCGTCGGCCCCAGCCGACTCCGCAATCACTGCAGCCTGGATAGGACTTGGATAACGCGTACCCCGCGCTTGGCGCAGCGTGGCAACGTGGTCGATGTTGACGCCCAGTTGGATCATTTCTCTCTCCCATTCACGTAATGCTATGCTCGTTCAAAGCTGATTCAAATCTCTCAACAGCCGCCGCGTATAGAGCTGTCGATCACCCAGCGCGTGTTGAATGGCTTGCCGCATCAAGCCCTTGCTTTGAGCCAATACCTGAGGTTGATCAAAGCGCTGCTCAGCCATTGCCAGCAACGTTTCGCCTTGCACCGCGCCTTCACCATGCATCTGGTCTTCTCGCAGACCGAGCCCCCCTGCAAAAACATACCACAACCCAGCCCGCACGCGCTGACCATCCACTGTCCGGGTCAGATCCAGCCCATAGCCAAGCTCCATCAACATCTGCAACTCAAACCGGCGCAAGCAGGGTGCCGGGTCAAGCTGACAGCTTAGTCTCTGTATGGTATCGAAATAATTAGCAAACAGCCCACTGTGCGCATCTTCACGCGCCAGCATATTCAGCAGCAGTTCGTTCAGATAAAAACCACAGATCAATGGCAAACCAGACAGCTGCGGAATACCGCCCTGCCATTCCGCACTATGCAGCGTCTTCAGTTCCTGCTTGCCAAACCACGATAACAAAAGTGGCTGGAAAGCCATCAATACGCCACGGACAGCCGACTTCGGGCGACGGGCACCTCGTGCGACAATGGCAACCCGGCCATGATCACGACTGAATGCCTCGACGATCAAGCTGGTTTCACGATATGGATAGGTATGCAGGACGAATGCCGGCTGACCCTCAACACGGCGTGGCTCAGTCATACTGGAGAGGGGCTGAACTCATAGGCACGCTCGACATGTGCCACACGGAGCGAATAACGTTCATACCAGCGGGTACGGCCTAGCCGCTGCGCTTCAAGGTGATCCAACTGATTACGCCAAGCTTGAATGGACGCCTCATCCCGCCAATAGGAGACAGTGATGCCCAATCCATCACTGCCGCGCGCACTCTCAGCACCAAGAAACCCCGCTTGACATTGCGCCAATGCCAACATCCGTTCAGCCATTGCTTCATAGCCGACTTCATCATATTGATTGCGTAACGATGTGAAAATGACGACGTAGTAAGGTGGGGGTGGCGTGCTGGCGAACACCTCACTCTCCTGTGAGTTGTTTCAGGAATCGAACATCATCCGCCCAGCCACTCTTCACCTTTACCCAGACTTCAAGATAGACCTTGCCATCAAACAGCAACTCCATGTCAACACGGGCCTCGGAGGAAACCCGCTTGAGCTTCTCGCCACCTTTGCCGATGATGATGGCTTTCTGATTGGGCTTGTCAACATAAACAGCGGCATAGATCCGCCGCAGAGCACCATCCAGATCAAATTTCTCTATTTCAACATTGATTGAATAGGGAAGCTCCTCACCAAGCAGACGGAACAGCTTTTCACGAACGATTTCCGCAGCCAGAAAGCGCTCATTGCGATCGGTGATCTGGTCCTCAGGGTAGAGCATCTCACCAACGGGCAGATGAGGACGAACATCGTTCAACAATTCAGGGATCTGCGTCCCTTTTTCCGCGGAGATCGGGACGATACCTGCAAATGCAAACTGCTCCGCCATTTTCTGGATGAATGGGAGCAACAATCCTTTATCCGCGTGTTTATCGATCTTGTTGATGACCAACCAGACAGGCCGATGCTTGGGCAGCAGCGCCAGAACCTCCGCATCCGCAGCACTGTATTTCATCGCCTCTACGACGAACAGGATGGCATCCACATCACCCAAAGTCGTCTTGACGCTTTGATTCAGCGCATCGTTCATCGCATTGCGATGACGGGTTTGAAACCCAGGGGTATCGACAAACACGAACTGTGAAACTTCGTCAGTGTATATACCCGTAACACGGTGTCGCGTGGTCTGCGCCTTCCGAGAGGTGATGCTGATCTTCTGCCCGATCAATTGATTGAGCAGAGTCGATTTACCCACATTGGGCCGCCCCACGATCGCGACAAATCCCGCGCGAAATTCAGTACTACTCACGGCTTCCGCCTTTGCTGTTTCATGATCATTTCATATACCTGTTGCGCTGAATCCTGTTCAGCAGTACGGCGACTACTGCCTAAACCTTTGGCTGCGAGTTTCAATTCCGGAATCTGGCATTCAACCTCGAACTGCTGATCGTGCGCCTCCCCTTGAACTTGCAACAGCGTATACATCGGGAGCTGATAACGCCGCCCCTGCAACCACTCCTGCAAACGTGTCTTGGGATCTTTCGACACAGCATTGGGATCCAGCGCACTCAACATCGGATGATAGAGGTGCGCAATCACCGCGAATGCGGCGTCAAAGCCCCGATCCAGCATGATGGCTCCAAGTATGGCCTCCACTGCATCTGCGAGGATGGAAGGGCGGCGAAAACCGCCACTTTTCAACTCACCTTCACCAAGCATCAGATATTCACCCAGCTGCAATTGGCCGGCGATCTCGGCCAATGCCTGCTGTCTGACCAGACTGGCACGGATACGACTGAGCTCACCCTCAGTCAAGCGGGGAAAATGTTCGAACAGAAGCCGAGCCACCGAGCAATTCAAAACTGAATCACCGAGAAATTCGAGCCGCTCATTATGAGGGGTACCGAAACTCCGATGCGTCAACGCTTGGCGCAATAATGACGCATCAGAAAATTCATAACCTAACTGCTGGGTAAGACGTTGATATCGCATTCCAGCACTACTGAGCAGCTGCTGCTTTACTACCCGTTGTCTCTTCTATCTTGAACGCGAACTTCAGGCTGATATTCGCTACAACAGGGACTTCTTTTGAGTACTCAAGACCAATTGTCGTGACCCCACCGATTTGCGTGATATCCAGATCTTCACCTTTGACGGAGCTCACATAATCGATACTGGCACGCTTATCGAAACTATTACGAATATCTTGCGGACTGCCACTGGCATTTTCCTGAATCAACGCCTTGACCATCTTCTTGACACTGAAATACTCGGAATAGGCCGGAATGGAACGAACCGCCAGCAACGCAAAAAAACCCACAAAAGCTGCGATAATCAAAAAACCGAACAGGCTCAAGCCTTGTTGCTTGCGCATGAGTTGTGCTCCTTAGTTAATCAGGGTACCAATTCGTTTTAAATCACGGAAATTCATCCACACTAAAAACGCCTTGCCAACGATATTACGCTCCGGTACAAAACCCCAATAGCGACTATCGGCAGAATTGTCCCGATTGTCGCCCATTGTGAAGTAATGCCCTTCAGGCACCTGACAGACAAACCCATCATCACTATAGACACATGCGTCACGATTTGGGAAATCCTTGACGTTCATGGTCGTGAGTGTCGGTTTGCTTTCATCGATAATGATCGGGTGACTACGGTCGCCCAATTGCTCTACCTTGCGGGCAGTGGTCACCACGCTGAAGGCCTCGTCAGCAACGTACTGATAAGTACCGTTGTCTTGCTGCGACATGGCCTGGCCATTGATGAACAGCTTTTTATTGCGATATTCAACCTTATCGCCCGGCAAACCGATCACCCGTTTGATGTAATCGATCTTCTCTTCTTCCGGGAAATGAAACACCATCACATCGCCACGTTTGGGCATATCAATCGGGATCACCACCTGATTGGTGACAGGCATCCGCAAGCCATATGCAAACTTATTGACCAGGATGAAATCCCCCACGATCAAGCCTGGGCGCATAGAGCTGGAGGGAATCTGGAAAGGCTCAACCAAGAACGAGCGCAATAGGAAGACCACCAACAGAATCGGAAAGAAGTCGCGTGCATATTCGACCGATAGCGGAATGCGCTTGGTCTTGTCTGCTGCTTCTGCTGGTTTACCTTCAAACAACTTGTACCCATAAGCCACAATTGCGATCAGCACGACAAACATCAGCATGGCGGCAGACAGGCTGGCAAATTGTGCCATCAAACCAAAAATACCGACAAAGATACCGAGGTAGCCGGCCTGCAAAATCACCGGGGGCTCCTCTCCCGGCTCGATCGGATCACGATTGGCCGCAGCCAACATCACCCCGATGAAGGTGACAAATGCAAAGAAATAGAGCCAGTTCATGTTTATTTATCACTCACTTGCAAAATGGCCAGGAATGCTTCCTGAGGGATTTCGACATTACCCACCTGCTTCATGCGTTTCTTGCCTGCCTTCTGTTTCTCAAGCAGCTTGCGTTTACGTGTGATATCACCGCCGTAGCATTTGGCCAGCACATTTTTACGCATGGCTTTGATCGTCTCACGGGCTATGATGTTGGAGCCAATCGCCGCCTGAACTGCGATATCGAACATTTGCCGCGGGATCAGTTCGCGCATCTTGGCGGCCAGCTCCCGACCACGATACTGGGAATTCAGGCGATGCACGATCAAGCTCAGCGCGTCGACTTTTTCGCTATTGACCAGAATATCGAGTTTCACCAGATCCGCAGCTTGGAACTCTTTGAATTCATAGTCCAGTGAGGCGTAACCACGGGAAGTCGATTTGAGTTTATCGAAGAAATCCATGACCACTTCGTTCATCGGCATGTCATAGGTCAGCATGACTTGACGACCCATATACTGCATATTGCGCTGCGCACCGCGTTTCTGATTACAGAGTGTCATGACGGCACCCACGTACTCTTGCGGCACAAGGATGGTGGCGGTGATGATGGGCTCTCGGATCTCTTGGATCTTGGACAAATCAGGTAATTTGGATGGGTTTTCGACATTGATCACCACACCATCCTTCAACAGAACCTCATAGACCACCGTTGGTGCAGTGGTGATGAGATCCATGTCAAATTCGCGTTCCAGCCGCTCTTGCACGATTTCCAGATGCAACAACCCAAGGAAGCCGCAACGGAAACCAAAACCGAGCGCCTGGGAAACTTCCGGCTCGAAGTGTAAGCTGGCATCGTTCAGTTTCAATTTTTCCAGTGAATCTCGTAGGGCTTCGTAATCGTGAGACTCAACCGGATACAGGCCAGCAAATACCTGGGACTTGACCTCCTTGAAGCCTGGCAAGGGATCTACCGCAGGGGCCGAAGCCAGGGTGATGGTGTCACCGACCTTGGCGGACGCCAGCTCTTTGATGCCTGCGATCACAAAACCAACCTCACCCGCCTTGAGCGCTTCACGCTGTAACGACTTGGGCGTGAACACCCCCACCTGCTCACACAGATGCTGGGCCTTGGTGGACATGAACAATAATTTGTCCTTGGGTTTGATCTGGCCATCGACTACACGCACCAGCATGACGACGCCGACGTAATTATCAAACCATGAGTCGATAATCAGGGCTTTCAAAGGCCCTGCGGGGTTGCCCTTTGGGTGAGGCACCTTGTTGACCACTGCCTCAAGAATATCCTCGATACCGATGCCATTCTTGGCGGAAGCGCGTACCGCATCGGTGGCCTCGATGCCAATGATGTCTTCAACCTCTTGGATGACGCGATCCGGATCGGCAGCAGGCAGGTCGATCTTGTTAAGGACAGCAACGACCTCCACCCCTTGCTCAATGGCGGTGTAGCAATTGGCAACGGTCTGCGCCTCCACCCCTTGTGATGCATCTACAACCAGCAAAGCACCTTCACAAGCGGCCAGTGAGCGGCTGACTTCGTATGAGAAGTCAACGTGCCCTGGGGTGTCGATCAGGTTGAGGTTGTAGACTTTCCCATCCCGTGCTTTGTATTGCAGGGCAGCAGTCTGGGCTTTGATGGTGATGCCACGCTCCTTCTCGATGTCCATCGAGTCGAGCACCTGCTCGGACATCTCCCGAGCCTCCAGGCCGCCACAAAATTGAATGAAGCGATCCGCGAGCGTTGATTTGCCGTGGTCGATATGTGCGATGATCGAGAAATTGCGGATATGTTCCATACGTCTTACAAAAAAGAAGGGCACGCCCTGCGTGCCCTTCATCAAACTGAGCCAGCGTGCGATTCTACCCGAACACGGCCAAATGCGCATCTAATGCTGCGGTATCCAAGTGATAATGGCAGATTTCCTGATCACCCGCGAGTAATACAGGCACCCACTCTCCCCACTTTTCCTCCAGCATCGGGTCGGCATCGACATCCACAATCTGCATGTCAAATCCAGCTCGCCCCGGATACGCCTCCAATGCCGCGACCATGGCATGACACAAACTGCAATAGTCGCGGAACAACACTGTCAGAACAGGTTTATTCATCCGATTTGTTCGACAACTTGAGCGGGATGAACTGGTAACCACCGTCACGATAAATCCTCAATGTCACGGTTTTATTGCCGGTCTTGGCATCTTCGATTGCGCGTGCCAATTGCTGGTAGCTCTTCAGGCCTTCTCCACCGATGCCGACGATCACGTCACCTTGCTGGATGCCCGACCGTGCAGCGGCCCCTTGCGATGCCTGGACCAGCAGCCCATATTCCACACCAAGCTGCTTACGCTGGGCGGCAGTCAGCTCACCCACCATGAGGCCGACCTGACCGACATTTGCATTATGGCGGCGTCCAGGCTTGCCTGGGCCTGGCTGATCCTGCATCTCACCCACAGTCACGGTCAGATCCTTGGTGGTCTTGTTACGCCAGACCTGCATGGTCATCCTGGTACCGGGCTTGGTACTACCCACCAGGCGGACCAGATCAGCATTGGAATTCACAACCTTGTCTCCGAACTTCAAGACGATGTCGGATGGCAACATGCCTGCCTTATCTGCCGGGCCGTCTTTCTCGACCCCGCTGATCAATGCGCCTTGTGGCTTGGTCAAGCCGAAGGACTCGGCCAGATCCCGGGACATTTCCTGAATCGATACCCCTATCCGACCACGAATGACCTTGCCACCTGCCTTCAATTGCGTGGAGATATCCATTGCCACATCGATGGGAATGGCAAAGGACAGGCCCATGAAGCCACCTGTGCGACTGTAGATCTGCGAATTGATCCCGACCACTTCGCCATTGGCATTGAACAGAGGCCCGCCGGAGTTACCCGGATTGACCGCCGCATCGGTCTGGATGAAGGGAACGAAACTCTCGTCTGGCAGCTGACGCCCCTTTGCACTGACGATCCCTGATGTCACGGTGTTGTCGAAACCAAACGGGGAACCGATCGCCACAACAGGTTCGCCCACCCGCAATTTGGCCGGATCACCCAGTCTCACCGTCGGCAGCAATTTGGCTTCGATCTTGATCAGCGCCACATCGGTACGCTCGTCGGTTCCAATGACCTTGGCTTTGAATTCCCGCTTGTCGGTCAATTTGACCGTGATCTCATCGGCATTGCCCACCACGTGGGCGTTGGTCATGATGTAACCATCCTGACTGATGATGAAACCCGACCCCAGGCTCCGAGCCTGAAACTCGCGTGGTTGCTGCCTTGGCTGAAACCGGCGGAAAAATTCATAGAACGGGTCGTCCTCAGACATTCCAGGCCCGCCCTGATTATTGACTACTGTCTGGGTGGTGCTGATATTCACAACCGCAGGACCTTCTTTTTCGACCAGCGATGCAACATCCAGAGAAGCGGTTGCCGAATAGGCAACAGGAATCGATGCCAACAGCAACGCGGTTGCTGACAACAATTTCTTCATGGGTAGATTACCTTTGTTGAATTGATGATTGAGACAGAGAAGAGACCACAACTTGTCGATGAAGTTGCTGACAGGTTGGTCGATGACGACGCATCCACCAGCCGCTCGCACTTAGGCCGGACAACAAGCCGAGTGTTGCGGCGAGGATTGAAATGCCATCGCTCACCAGGGAACCAAGCAATGCACCGCCCAATAGACCAGACAGCGGCAAACCATAGCCCAACCAAGCCAATCGACTCATGGAGGATTCCGGCAAGCTGAACTGCAATTCATCCCCCACCCGACAACCCTCAGGCGCAGAAACAGCATGCAGCCGAGGGCTGAACAGGCGGGAAAAGGCCCCCTTGTCGGCACATTGGCCGGTACAACCCGCACAACGCGGTTGCTGGATAGCGATGTAGGCACGATGGCCATCGATCCGACGCACAACCGCGTGTACCTGCATCACTGCGCAGCCCCTTGTTGAGGCTTGCCAGGCTTGGTGACGACCGAACTGCCAATCAGCTTCAGCGCGGCTTCGGGCACATCGCCCAATGCGGTGATGCGTGAATCATTGGTATACCGGGTGTAGATATTGATCGCACCCTGGTTGACCATCATGCTGCTGGTTTTATTCGGGACTTGGACCGGTTCGACGAATACTGATATCGCCGCCATGCCATCACCCACCATCAGATGTGAAACCTGCACGTTTCGATGACCAAGAAGACGTTTACCTTCCTGAATCAAACGATAACCCGGCGGCATGGGTCTGATCTCAAAACCTGCGTCGGCTCGCCCGTTGTCGTTATCCGCTACAGTCATCTCACTTGGTTTCAGTGGAATCTTATTGGCAAAGCGTGGTTTCAAGGCTTTACGATCCGCCTGACCACCAATATCAAGCTGGATGAACGAGAACTTTTCCACCGGCTCTTGCCGACTGTTATAGGTACCGATCCGCAGCAACAGCCCGGATACAGGGTCATACCAAAGCTTGCGGGCATAGCGCAGGCTGTCCTTGGGCTCCATCATCAACACCGCGCTGTCGATACCGGCGACGCGCTCTGCATCCTTCTTCTTGAAGTGATAGAGGTTGGCGATGTCTGATGGATCTTCGGGCAGCAAAGCCGGGAACAGCTTGATACTGACACGACGACGCAGCTCGACCGGATTGGCTGGCATTTCAGGCAGATAGCAGTTGATCTGATCATTGAGACGGACGAACTCACGAACCGGGCCGTCCAACGACTCGTGCTTCTCAAGCTGATTGTCGCCATCCAACACATGGATCATTCGAAACGTTTCCACTTCGCCGTCATGCTGGTACACATACATGCCGTGGTAATTCTGCTTACGAATGGCGTTGGATATCTTCTTCAGCAACGCAGTAGCATCGGCAGGTGATAGAGCCGTCTCAGCCACACACACACTGCTTGCTACCGACAGCAGCAGTACGCTCAGGAACACCCTCATGTGCTTAATGCCCTTTGGATTGACCTGCAGTAGTGTAATTCGCGGTGTGCAACCCAGTCGCTTCCCGGTGCACGACCAGATAATCCTGCACGTTCTCGATATTGGCCCCATTCGAAACCGACACCTGGTGCAAAGCTGGGTCATTGGCAGCCGCGATAGGCTGCATCCCGGTCGGGCTGACGGTTCCCAACTGGGCGCCATTGAGCGCAAACCAGCTCACCATTGCAACAGCGGCAACGGACGCAGCCGCAGACATGGCCACATAACGGCGCGAGAATCCGGCAGGTTTTTTGGGGATGACCTTGGGCGCAAAGACGATCGGCTCTGCCGCCAATCTCTCACTGAACCGGGATGAGAAATCAGCCGTCAGAACCGGCCCGTCATCGCGCATCGCATCACCGATCAAGTGATAGACACTCCACTCGTCGTTGAGATCCTGATCAGACTTGAGTGCTGCCAACACTCGTCCGACCTCGTCCTCATCGAGTTCGCCGTCCATCATTTGTGAAATCTGTTCGTTCATTTGTTTACCACCTCTTGTTTTTCCCGGTATCAAGCAAAGGTCGCAGTTGCGCGGCGATGGCTTCGCGCGCGCGGAAAATACGTGATCGCACCGTCCCGATCGGGCAGTTCATGATCGAAGCAATGTCTTCATAACTCAGCCCTTCCATCTCGCGCAATGTAATGGCTGTTCTCAATTCATCTGGTAAAGCCTCTACCGCCTGATTGACGGTATCGACGATCTGCCGATTCATCAATTCAGTCTCTGGCGTATTCATGTCGGGCATACGGTCAGACAGCGTCGGGCCTTCCTCTTCGTCATCCAACACATCCGCATTGACCGGTGCCCGCCGCCCCATCGACACGAGATAGTTCTTGGCGGTATTGATGCCAATTCGATACAGCCATGTGTAAAACGCGCTCTCGCCTCGGAACGTAGGCAACGCACGGTACGCCTTGATGAAGGCTTCCTGCGTCACATCCTCGACTTCGCTGGGATCGCGGATGAAGCGCGAGAGCAAGCGCGCCAGCTTGCGCTGGTATTTGTTGACCAGCAACTCGAATGCCCGCTTGTCGCCATGCTGCGCTCGTTCGACCAGTTGCTGGTCGACCTCACGATCGCCCATTCAATATCACTCCCTGTTTTGTCGTTTTCTGCGGACATTGGTTCCGTATTTTGACATCTCGAAAGCCATTTTTTTGCCCGCCTGCCAAGTTATCCTGACTGGTTTGTCACTAGTGACACTGAGATTAACAAATAGTTCACAACACCTGCATCTATCATGCTAGCCAGATAAACACGACTTTTACAGGGGATATCGGTCATTTCAACCATTCCCCATGTCCGACCACATGCGCCATTCACCATTGGCCATGGCGATGGTCAGTCAGGCAACACATTACCCAGCAGGGCCAGGTCAAAGCCAGCCATGCTTGGCATTTTGCGTTGCGGCGCCATCACCGTCATGCGAGTGACATTCAGATCGCGAAGGATCTGTGCGCCAATACCATAATTACGTAGATCCCACTTGGGCCGTGCGCGGTTGTCCTGATTGGGTAACAGACGCGCCAACAGATCCTCGGCTGTCTCCGGGCGATGCAACAGCAGCACGACGCCCTTGCCCGCCTCAGCGATCTTTTGCAATGCGGGATAGACACCCCATGAATGCGCCTTGTCCGTCACATCCAACAGATCGACCACGCTGAGGGGCTCGTGAACCCGCACCAGCACATCGTCCCCAGCTTGGATGTCGCCCTTTACCAGCGCCAGCTGCAAGGTATTGGCAGTCAGATCGCGATACACGATCAACTGGAATTCACCGGCGATTGTGCTGATCTGCCGCTCCACCACGCGCTCGACCAAACGCTCATGTTGATGGCGATACTGGATCAGATCGGCAATCGTCCCCACCTTCAGGCCATGTATCTCTGCGAACTGGAGTAATTCAGGCAGACGCGCCATGGTGCCATCGTCATTCATGATCTCACAGATCACCGACGAAGGTGTCAAGCCGGCCAGCTGGGCCAAGTCGCAACCTGCCTCGGTATGCCCCGCCCGAACCAACACACCGCCATCTTGCGCCATCAATGGAAAGATGTGTCCAGGCTGGACCAGGTCTTCAGCTTTGGCATGTTTGGCAACCGCCACACGTACTGTCCGCGCACGATCTGCCGCCGAGATGCCGGTCGAGACGCCCTCAGCAGCTTCGATGGATACGGTGAAATTGGTGCCATGGGGCGTGCCATTGCGTGACACCATCAAGGACAAATCGAGCTGACTGCACCGTTCCTTGGTCAGTGTCAGGCATATCAAGCCCCGGCCATGTTTGGCCATGAAATTGATGGCTTCTGGCGTGACGAAATCGGAGGCAACGATCAGGTCGCCTTCGTTTTCTCGATCTTCATCATCCACCAAGATCACCATGCGCCCTGCGCGCATATCGGCAATGATGTCCTGAATGGGGGCAATAGTCATATCGATTTCTTTCTACTGACAGCCTGGCAAGGATGGCCAATGGCTCAGGTATTCAACAAAGGTAGCATGGGCATATCGGTGATGCCGATATCCACCCCCAGCTGAGATAAAAGTGTGGTGATCTGGCCACGATGGTGCGTCTGATGGTTGAACATATGGGTCACCAGCACCCAACGCGGCACCGTTTGGGTCATGCCATATAGCTTGCTGGTCCAGGTCATGGGTGTGTCGAGCCATGCCTGATCCACCGCCTGAGCCCAGTCCATCAGGTCCTGATCCAGCGCACGGCGGGCGGAAGATAGCTCATCGAATGATTCATAGAGCACCTCCCCAATTGTCCCAACCTGATAGCCCTGACCATTGAAGCGGGACAGCCAGACCCGGTCACCCCACAGGATGTGATTCAAGGTATGGTGGATGGAGCCAAAAAATGCACCCCGATCAGCCTTCAACAGATCCTCACCAAGCTGATGGCAGGCCTGATACAGCTTGTCATTCATCCAGCGATTGTATTCCGCCATCAATATCGGATAGTGGCCATTAAACACGCTGATACCCTTTCGCGAGACGCAGACGATTCATGTCATGGCAAATGCTACCACGGGACCGATTGTCACCTGCAGCGGCATGCTTGTTCATTGATATGACCAGACCACACTCTTTTCAAGCCTGATCGAGCGTAAGACGGAAACTGAGCAGACGTTCGCAATAGCGCGCGATCAGATCCACTTCAAGATTGACCTTGCTACCGGCCTTGAGATACTTGAGGTTGGTTTCCTGCAAGGTGTGTGGGATCAGGTTGATCGAAAAGCAATCTCCCTCTACCCGGTTGGTGGTCAGGCTCACGCCGTTGATGGTGGCCGAGCCTTTGGCCGCGAAATAGCGAGCCAAGTCTGCAGGCGCTCGCACCACCAGCTCATAGCAGTCGCCGACTTGTTCGAATCGAACCACCTCACCCACTCCATCGACATGGCCCGACACCAGATGACCACCCAGACGGTCAATTGGGCGCATCGCCTTCTCCAGGTTGACCACCAGCCCGACCTGATCCAAGCCGACGGTACAGTCGAGCGATTCCCTGGAGACATCCACCACAAAGCTCTCTGAGTCCTGCTCGATTGCCGTCAGGCACACACCATTCACCGCAATGCTGTCCCCAAGCTTCACATCACTGAAATCCATGCCTGGTGCGTGTATCTCCAAGCGCAGATCGCCTCGCTGTGGAGTCGCACCATGAATGGTGCCCAGTGCTTGGATAATGCCGGTAAACATGTTGACTCCCTATCAATGCTATTTAAAAAGATCACGGACGCAGCTGCGCAATCAATCGCAAGTCCGCACCGATCATGCGTTGATCCACCCAGGTCAAATCCACCCGCTCTGTCAGCGATGACAACGGCGGCCAATCTACCAGCCCATGCGCCTGGTGTCCAAGCAACATGGGGGCCAGGTACAGGACCAACTCATCCACCAGCCCGGCCTGGATCAGTGCGCCACTCAGCGCCGGCCCAGCCTCCACCAAGACCTCATTCCATCCCTGCTGGCCCATCCAGGTCAGCAGGGCATTCAGATCAACCCGCCCTGTAGATGTCGGCAAGGCTTGCAAGCTGGCCCCGGCATCTTGCAGATCGGCCATCCGCTTCACATCGGTCGAAGCATGGATGATGAACGCCTGCCCTCCGTCCAGCAATTTGGCAGAGGGGGGTGTTCTCAGTTGGCTATCCACCACCACTCGCGCCGGTTGTCGGCTGACCTGATCGATGCGGGCCGTCAGCCGGGGGTCATCTGCCAAAACGGTGCCGATTCCAGTCAACATGGCACACGCCCCGGCGCGGAGCCGATGCACATCCTGCCGGGCGGCCTCGCCGGTAATCCATTGACTGGCGCCATTCCACAAAGCGGTTTTGCCATCCAGGCTGGCTGCCAATTTAACCCGCAGCCAAGGCCGCCCCCGCTCCATGCGTGACAGGAAACCGCGATGGTGGTGTCGGGCGGCATCCGCCAGCAATCCGACCTGCGTCACCACCCCAGCCGATCGCAACCGGGCCAGGCCCCGCCCAGACACCTGCGGATTGGGATCACCCAAGGCAGCCACCACCCTTACCACACCCGCTTCGACCAAGCGGTCGGCGCATGGCGGGGTGCGGCCAAAATGGCTACAGGGCTCCAATGTGACATAGGCCGTTGCACCCTGCGCACTCAAGCCACGTGCATGGCAATCCTTCAGCGCCTGGATTTCAGCATGATCCTGCCCTGCGGCCAATGTGTGGCCTTGACCGATCACCACGCCCGCCTTGACCAGCACGCAGCCCACCGAGGGATTGGGCGAGGTCTGCCAAGCCCCCAATGCTGCTTGCTGCAGGGCTTGCGACATGTATTGATGATCTGCTTCCGTGAACATCTGCCACCGTACTCCATCTCGGAAAGGCGACATGTTACCGACCGTGACGATCAGCGTCCACGTCCGGCACATTCAAGCAAGGCGATATCCACCAGGCCCTACTTGATCAAGTTTTTTTCAACCTGCTTTGTCAATTGCTTGCTAGTTGCATAAAATCGATGTTCATTAAGTATATTGACCCGCAAGATGATGACACAGCACAATCCAAATCACGGTGTCTACACCGAGCTGATCGCACGCCTGGAGGCCGATGCACTTCGCCATCCAGGCTGGTATCGCTTGCGGATTCTGATGTTGATTCTGCTTGGACACGTTGGCCAGCTGGTGGCGCTCAGCCTGTTCCTGATTGCACTAGCACTGCTGACCGTAGCCATATTGACTTACCCGCTGCATCCAAGCTGGTTTTTGCTGGCCATTGCGCTATGCATCGTGGGCGGGTTGATCTGGTTGCTCTGTCGCGTCACGCCCGCCACACCCGTTGGCGAGCCATTGACTCGCCAGACCTCGCCCAATCTGTTTCGCCTGATCGATAAAGTCACCGCCAAGGTGGGGAGCCCCGGGGTGGACAAGGTGCTGCTGACTGCGGATTTCAATGCGGCAATCGTCCAGCAACCGCGGCTGGGCTTGGTCGGATGGCATCGGAACATCCTGCTGCTGGGGCTGCCGCTGATGATGGCGCTCTCTACCCGGCATTTTGCTGCGGTGCTGGCCCATGAGTTTGGCCATCTATCAGCTCAGCATGGCCGGTTCGCCTGCTGGGTCTATCGCCTGCGCAATACTTGGCAACGGGCGCTGGAGCAACCTTCCGTCGTTGAACATACGCCGAATCTGTTGCTGACTTGGCTGCAACGCTTTGTCCACTACTTCAATGCCTATTCATTCGTTCTGGCGCGACAGAACGAATACGAAGCAGATCAGGCCTCTGTCACCATGTGTGGCAAACGTGTAACGATGGAGGCACTGGTGTTGTCGCAGTTGACCAGCCGCTGGCTGGAGCAACATTACTGGCCAGCGTTGCTACGCAATGCCGAAGACAATCCAGAGCCCACCCCGTCCCCTCATCGCGCACTGGAACAAGCCATTGCGCTGGGCATGCAGCAGCATGGGCTGGATGTGTGGCTTGCAGAAGCGCTCACCCATCAGACCGGTCATTTCGACACTCACCCCTCGTTGGCTGACCGCCTGAGTCGGCTTGATCATGCCGCTACGCTGCCAGAGCCCATCAGTATCAACGCAGCCCGACGCCTACTGGGCGAGGATCTGGATGTCCTGCAAGACCAGCTTGACGATAACTGGCGACAACAGATCCGTGGCAGCTGGTACGCACGCCATCAACAAGTACAGGAAGGCCGACGCGAGCTGGAAGCATTGCAACAAGAAGCCAGTGTCGGGCCGCTGAGCCTGCCACGCGCCTGGCGATTGGCCGAATTGGCCCAGGCGCTGGGTCAGCCCCAGCTTGCCATCGCCACCTGTGAATATCTGACACAAACCCATCCGGAATATGCACCGGGCCATCATCTGCAAGGTCAGTTATTGCTCGCCCAAGGTGATGCACGTGGCCTGGACAGCCTTGATCACGCACTCCGACAAGACCCACGGCTGACCACGCCTTGCGCACGGCAGGCTTATCTGTACCTGCAAGGGCTGGGCGACAAACGTGGGGCAGAGAACTATTTCCGGCTGGCCTGTGAATATGTGCTGGCCACCGAGCATCGGGACGATGGCACCCCAAAGACAGACGTTTCATTGCTGCCACATGATCTGCTGCCTAAACAGGCGGACGCACTGAGCCGTGACCTGGCACATGACCCATATGTCGAGCAAGCCTGGCTGCTGAGGCGCCACGTGACAGACTTCCCGGAGCGGTCACTCTATCTCCTACTCTTGCAGAATACGACCCAGGCCCGGCAGGTGGCCGCCCACACCATCGCCCCAGAAACACTGATTCCCAATCAAACATTCATCATCAAACTGGATCAACGCACCCGGGCGCTGAAACAACGCGCCGAGAAGCTGGTGGGCTCACAAATCTTTCCCTAGACTCCATCGCACCGTTCCAATACCCGTAACACCGGAGCCCGCATGCCGCACAGCGATTGATCAACCGCCTGCAGGCGGCGTGCACAAACAACAACGGGGGCAGATGCCCCCGTTTGATCACCACCATTTCACTGGCTGGCTACATTCAGCCTCGACGCTGGCCACGCTGGTTGCGCACATTCTGCGCCTCAGCCGCACGCACCTGCTCGACAAATTTATCCAGTACGCCATTGATGAATTTGTGACCTTCGTTGCCACCAAACGTCTTCGACAACTCGATGGCCTCGTTGATGATGACCGGGAAAGGAGTCTCTGGCATGTGCACCAACTCGAAACCAGCCACCAACAGAACGCCCCGCTCGACCGGGCTGACATCATCCCAGTCGCGCTCCAGATAAGGTGACATGGCTGAGCGCAAGGTGTCGGCGTGGCTGATCGCACCGAACAACACCGCACGGAACAGCGTCAGATCACACTTCTCAAAAGCCTGGTTTTCGGCCAGATTCTTTTCGATCAGCGTGGGGGGGTCTTGGGTCAACTGCCATTGATACAAACCCTGCACGGCGAATTCACGTGCTTTGCGTCGTGCGCTTTTCATTATTTACTCAACTTTTTCAACAGATTGATCATTTCAACCACGACACGGGCCGCGTCAGTGCCTTTTTCATGCATGCGCGCCAGTGCCTGGTCATCGTTTTCGGTGGTCAGAATGGCATTGGCGATCGGCGTGTCGGTTTCCAGACCGACCGCACTGATACCCGATGCCGACTCGTTCGACACGACTTCAAAGTGATAGGTCTCACCCCGGATCACCGCGCCCAGCGCCACCAGACCATCAAATTTGCCACTCTGGGCCATGGTCTTCAGCGTCAAGGGGGCTTCCAACGCGCCAGGGATCGTCGCAATCAGCATATCTTCCGTCTTGACGCCCAAACGCAATAGTTCCGCAGTACAGGCGGCCAACAGGCCTTCACATACATCAGTATTGAAACGGCACATCACGATGCCGATACGTAAACCACTGCCAGAAAGATTTTGTTCGATTTCCAGAATATTGTCGTAGCGGGCCATACGGCTTTCCTAAATTCAAGCGCTGATCAAACGATCAGCCGTCGGTGTGTAACGGAAAACTCTTCATTTTACATGGTGATAAGCCTGCTGGCTAACAATGGCTTTCCCATCTACCGGAAATAGACGCAAATCCGCTTATAATGCAGCGCTGTTTGTTCTTCGAGTTCATTGTGTCCGCCCCATCCCGCACCGGCCTGGCCATGGCCCTGCTTTCAACTTGGCTCATCTGGGGATCGACCTATCTGGCGATCCGTTTTGTGATTGTAGACATTCCACCCTTCATGGCTGCGGCAATTCGCTTCTGGCTGGCTGGCGGCATGCTGTTTGCATGGCTGAAATGGAAAGGGGCTGCGCTTCCCTCGAAACGGCAGATGCGCAATGCAGCGATCATCGGCACCATGATGCTGGCGGGTGGCAATGGCGCGGTAACCTTTGCCGAGTTGGAGATCTCCTCGGCGGTGGCCGCGCTGGGCGTTGCTGTCGTGCCATTGCTGACCATCATCGTGGCGCGTTTCTGGGGGCATCATTCCAGTCGGTCAGAGTGGATCGGCATTGGTATCGGCATGGCTGGCATCGTTTCCTTGAATTTCGGTGCTGACATGAGCGCCAGCCCTATGGGCGCAGGGCTCATCCTGTTCGCGACGGTGATCTGGTCGATTGCCACGGTCTGGAGCAAATACCTCGACATGCCCTCCGGCACCATGTCCAGCGCCCTGCAAATGCTGGCTGCCGCGCTGGTACTGACTTTGATGAGCCTGATGCATGGCGAGCGGATGACGCATATGCCCAGTGGCACATCGATTGCTGCCCTGCTCTATCTGGTCGTTGCAGGCTCGATGATTGCCTACAGTGCTTTCTCCTATCTGATCATACATGTCCGGCCTGCACTGGCTTCCAGTTACGCCTATGTCAACCCGGTCGTGGCTGTCTTTCTGGGCTGGTCGATCGGCAACGAACATATCGGGCTGCACGAGCTGTTCGCAATGGGCGCCATCCTGATCGCCGTGGCCCTGGTGGTGTACCAACAAGTACGAAACAAGGGATAATCCGGCAGACTCGGCTGCACCATTCCGCAACAGAACCTAAACTAAGCACATCATCCCACCGGGCATTGTCATGGAATTCCTGAAAGCTTTCATATCGCTATTGGTGCTGATCAATCCGATCGGCGCCATTCCGCTGTTCATCAGCCTGACCCATGCACAGTCAAGAGTCGAAAAAAAACGCACCATCCGTGTTGCCGCCATTGCGGTCGCCCTGGTGATCATCATTTCAGCGTTCATCGGTGAATTCGTGATCAAGCTGTTTGGTATCAGCATGGCCAGCTTCCGGACAGGTGGCGGCATCCTGCTGCTGCTATTATCGATTTCGATGCTGAATGCACAGCTGGCCCCCTCCCGCCAAACCCCAGAGGAAACCGATGAAGCCGAGCACAAGCACAGCATCGGCGTGGTGCCCTTGGCCATTCCGCTGCTGACCGGGCCTGGCGCAATCAGCACGGTCATCATCTATACCGACCGCATCCGCCACTGGTGGGAGTACTCCTATATGGTTGGCGCAGGCGTGGTGATCGGGCTGATCACCTTTGCTGCGCTCAATCTGGCCGACCCGATCAGCCGATTGGTCGGCAAGACAGGCATCAATATCTCCACCCGACTGATGGGCCTGTTGCTGTCCGCCGTCGGTATTGAATTCATCTGCGCAGGCCTGGTGGAGCTCCTTCCCGGCCTCGCCAAATAATGGAAAGACCATGTTTGATTCCGCCGCATCACACCTGCACACCGTCCGCGACCTGATCCGCTTTGCAGTCAGCCGCTTCAACCAAGCCCAGCTGCATTTTGGCCATGGCACGGACAACGCTTACGACGAAGCCGTCTATCTGGTGCTACATACCCTCAAGCTACCAATCGATCGTCTCGAACCTTTTCTGGATGCACGCCTGCTGCCCGAGGAGATCAATCAAGTTCTGCCTCTGATCAGACGTCGTGTCGAAGAGCGCAAACCTGCGGCCTATCTCACCCACGAAGCGTGGTTGGGCGAGTACCGTTTTTATGTCGATGAGCGTGTGATTGTGCCGCGCTCTTTCATCTCAGAGCTGCTACGGCAGCATCTTGCCCCGTGGGTCGAATACCCGGAATTGATCCATCGAGGCCTGGATCTGTGCACCGGCTCCGGCTGCCTGGCAATCATGATGGCCGATGCCTTTCCGGATGCGGAAATCGATGCGATCGACCTCTCAAGTGACGCGCTCGCAGTCGCCGCACGCAATGTGGAAGACTACCGCCTTGGCTACCGAGTCAATCTCCTGCAATCTGACATGTTTGTCGCTGTTCAGGGCCACCAATATGACCTGATCGTCAGCAACCCGCCTTATGTAGATGCCGAATCGGTGGCCGAGCTACCTACCGAATACCTGCAAGAGCCGGAAATGGCATTGGGATCAGGCCATGACGGACTGGACGCGACACGCATCATCCTCGACGAAGCTCCTGCCCTGCTGACACCGCACGGCATCCTGGTGGTGGAAATCGGCCATAATCGGGCATTGCTGGAAGAGGAATATCCAGAGCTACCCTTTACTTGGCTGGAAACAAGTGGCGGCGATGGTTTTGTGTTCCTGTTACGAAAGGAAGATTTTCCGACGTAAACCGCCCATCACTCACAACAACCGGGCTTCATGGGGCTCGGTTTTTTTATTTCATGCGCTGAAAACACAGCACAAAAAGCACCCATCCCCCAGCCATCAGCCATTCCCTTCCATTACCATCCCACCCGCTATTGATGCAGCACTTGATCACAGCCGCTCTTTGCCACCCAGGGTTGAGCGGGCTGGCGGATGCCCCGGCCAGCACAGGAATCAACCCATGTGTATGCAGCACGTCGCTGTATCACAGACCAAGTTCGCAGGGACGATGATCGCCCGCGCAAGGGCTGCCATAAGCCAATAGAGACATGCCCCATATTCAATCGATTCCGATAAGGCTGCAACCCGCCAACGTAGCAATGTCGAAATACCTGACAGTATCGGCAAAGCAAGATAGCTGAAACATATTGCATATCGGATTCATGGAAAAAAGCGCAGCCATGAAATTTTTAGCCTTTTTACTCACAGATAAATAATTCAATTCGAATATTCAAAATATCACTCTCACCGGAACAATTTTTGCATCACGTCATTTGCAAGCCCAGCCGACAATGAAGTACACCAGCTGGTGTGGGCAAACTTCTCTTTGTTCTATTCAATTGATATCGAAATGAGGTGATCAAATGTCAGTCCTTAATGGCGCTGTTGCATAAATCCTGAATCGGGCGATGCTCCCCTTTACCCCAACGGATTTACGCCAAAGCTACCGTGCACGGACGGCCCAGCATGCTGAAGT
>NZ_JACHHY010000027.1 GCF_014202905.1 Chitinivorax tropicus
TAGCTACGACAACGCCTTGGCGGAAACAATAAATGGCTTGTACAAGGCCGAGATGATCCACCGACGAGCCCCCTGGAAAACCAAGGAGTCAGTGGCGCTGGCGACCTTGGAATGGGTGTCCTGGTTTAACCATCACAGGTTGCTCGAACCCATTGGTTATATCCCGCCTGCAGAAGCTCAGGCAAACTACTACAGGCAACTCGCCGATCAGGCTGTTATTCTGGCCTGACTTTAACCAACCAGCCTCCATCAAAGCCGCGGCGGTTCAGCCGGGGGGAAGGTCACGATGGCGCTGAAAAAGCGTATGCCCGATCTCGTTGATTGATTGGGGATCGTCGAGCTGCCGTGCAAGAATAGTCGTACCAGGTGAGTAGCCTGGGTTAGGTTGGGGGCCATAGGATTGGGCAGTCAATCCATGTTGAACCAAGACATCCTGGGCGGCGATGGTGGCCAGGCCATGGAGCAGGATGGCCGCGTGAAATTCCTGATGAATAGCCTGCGGCGTCTGGCCTCCGAACTGTTCGAGCGTGAGGCGGCACCTGAGATGGCGGAAAGCTTCCTGATGCATCAGCGTTTCTGAGAGCGTGCGGCAAAGGCTAAAGCCGGCCACAGCGCTTCGCCCTGCAAGGTGACCGTTCTTGGGTGGTGCGCGCGCAGGCACGGCGGAACAGGCTGTAAGAACGTGTTCACGATCTCGTCGTATTGCCAGGTAATGGTGGAATGATAGCCCCCTACGCCAGCGATATCAGTCGAGAGCAGTTTGAAAAAATCCTGCCACTGCTGCAAAGCGTCAGGAAGCGCACGAAGCCGACCACAGTGGATCTGTACGAAGTGTTCTGCACAATCCTGTACCTGCTGCGCAGTGGTTGCCAGTGGCGGATACTGTCGAAAGATTTTCCGGAATGGCACACAGTGCATTCGTACTTTGCCAAGTGGAGCGAACTCGACCAGGACGGCACCAGTGTACTGGAGCGGGCAATAAAAAAATCAGGTTGGCGCGGCCCGCGAGAGACCGAGGCGCAACGCCATGCCGACGCCTCTGATCGTGGATGCGCAGCGCGTGAAGCACACGGATACAGCCGGTAGTAAGGGCGATGACGCGGGCAAGAAAATTGTAGGCATTAAGCGACATATTGGCGAGGATACGCAAGGGCATGCCTCATGCCATGGCTGTGACCACGGAAGAGGTCACTGACCGCAAAGGGGCGTTACAGGCACTAAAGCGCTGCGGAGTCGGCTTGAGTAAAGTGCAAAGTGTGCTGGCTGACAGCGGTGACGTGGGTCAGCCTTTCGCCCAAGAGGTGAAGGGAATCCTGGGCGAGGCGAATATGGTGCAGATTGCCAAACGTCTGGTTGGAAAAGGACGGGCGGCTCTGGAAGAACTGCGAGCAATGGCTCAATACCAGCTTGCAATTCATCCAGCTGGCCTTCTTGGCGGTACTGCTCAGGAGATTGTGAACACGTTCTTGCGAGTGGGCCCGCGCTTTGGTCATTTTGACAATCCTGCGCCGAGTTACGGTCGGCTCAGGCTTATTATGTAATTTACGGATAAATCATAAGTCATACCGCCATCATGTAAGCAGCGGCAAACATGGCGTAGCACAACAATGCCAGGCTGACTCAAAATTCTTTTCGAAATAACACGGAAGTTCTACTCGCGTCATAACCAATTTGCTTGTAAAACACATGCGCTTCCTCGGCTCGATGGATGCCAGATCGCAGGCGCAGATGAGTATGGCCCTGGGACTGAGCCCACGTTTCCGCTGCGGTGACTAGCGCTTGTCCGATACCCTGTCTCCGGTGACGTTCGCTGACGACCAGGGCCATGATTTCCGAAAATACCGGGGAGGTGAACAGGTGATAAGCCGTCGCGTGCACAAAACCAATTGGACGATTTTCCCGGTCGATGGCGACGGCTGCAAAAGTATCATCGCGAGCTAGAAGTTGACACATGCGTTGCTGAACGAGTGTTGGTGTCGTGATATAGCCCAGCTCTCCAGAAAGTGTGACGATGTCGTCAACATCTGAGGCGACCATGTTACGAATATGAATGTGATTCATGATTAGCCGTACCCGTGATATCGGTGGTGTCAAATAGCTTTGTTGTGCATGGCATCTTGTGCCGAATCTGCACAGTCGGCGTGGCGCCGATCGACAGGGTTCCACATTGAGGCCGAAATGAACCTTGCACCCTGGTTGGCAGTATGCCGCACCATGTCTGGTCGTTTTCCACCTGCTTTCGTGCCGCTTGTTGATGCCAGCAAAGGTGAATGTTGCTGCTGGACAAAATCACCGCTGAAACGCAATGACATGGTCGATCTCCAGCCGGATGCCAATCCACTCCCCCACCGCGTGGTTGTGGTGGCTGGGGACGAGTGACAGGACTTGATCGCCGCTTTCCAATTCTAAGGTGTAGAGGAACTCAGCGCCACGGAAGGCTTTGTTGATGACCTTGGCTTTCACTGGGCTGGCGTCGTCGTGCAGGATGTCATCCGGGCGGATCAGGACGTCGGCGGTGCAGCCCAGGCAGCAGGTTTCTGGCATGGTGCCGCGAATCTCTCCTAGTTCGATTTCCAGGAGATCGTGCCGGATGACCTGGCCGGGCAGGAACACGCCTTCACCGATGAAGTCCGCCACGAAGCGGTTGGCCGGGCGGTGGTAGAGGTTGTAAGGGGTGTCCCATTGCTCGATGCGGCCATGTTGCATGATGCCGATCTGGTCGGCCATGGCAAAGGCTTCGCTCTGATCATGGGTGACCAGGATGGCGGTCATCTGCTGGGATTTGAGGATGGTACGGATCTCCTCTGACAGTTTCTTCCTCAGCTCGACATCCAGGTTGGAGAAGGGTTCATCCAGCAACAGGATGGCCGGCTGGGGGGCCAATGCGCGCGCCAGGGCCACCCGTTGTTGCTGGCCGCCAGACAGTTGATGGGGGTAGGACTGGGCCAGGTTGGCAAGCCCCACTACCGACAGCATCTCTGTGACACGTTGTTGCTGCTCTGCCTTGCCCATGCCGTGCAGGCCAAAGGCGACGTTACCCGCCACAGTCAGGTGTGGGAACAGGGCATAGTCTTGGAACACCATGCCGATTTTACGCTGTTGTGGAGGCACCAGCTGCCCGGCAGTGGCTACGGTCTGACCATTCAGGATGATGCCGCCACCGGTGATGGATTCGAAACCTGCGATGCAGCGTAATACCGTGGTCTTGCCACAGCCGGATGGGCCGAGCAGGCAGCCGATGTCTCCCTTATCCAGGTGCAGGCTCAGGCCGTCGATGATGTGGCGGGTACCATAGGCATGGGAAATCTGTTTGAGTGAAAGCTGCGACATCGTTTAATTGCTTACGTCTGAGGTGGATTGGTCGGTCTGGCGCATCAGCAGCAGGACCGGCAAAAGGCCCGCGATGACGAGTGAGATGGCGGGTAATGCGGCGCGTTGCCACTCGCCCTCACTGGTCATTTCGAAGACGCGGATGGCCAGGGTATCCCAGCCGAATGGGCGGGTCATCAAGGTGATGGGCATCTCCTTCATGACATCCACAAACACCAGCAGCATGGCGGATAACAGACCGGCGTTCAGTTGCGGCAGATGGACACGTCGGATCAGCTGCAGGCCGCCCAGCCCCAGGCTGCGTGCGGCCTCGTCCTGGCTGGGGGTGATGCGGTGCATGGCGGATTCGACCGGGCTTACTCCCACGGCCATGAAGCGGGCGAGATATGCCAGCAACACGACTGTCAGCGTGCCATTGAGGATTTGGTGGGTGCCGTTTGGCAGCCAGGCTTTGCCATAGGCCAGCAATTGATTGTCCAACCAGGCGATCGGCACAAAGATGCCCACCGCCAACACCGAGCCAGGAATGGCGTAGCCAAGGGTGGCCAGCCGTGATACCCAGTGGCTGGTGCGATCAGGCAGCCGACGCTGGGTGTAGGACAGCGCCAGTGCGCAGGTGGCGACCAGCAGGGCGGCAAAAGCTGCCAACAGGATCGAGTGCAGGACGAAATCGATGTAGCGGGCGTCGAGATCATGCTGAATGATGCCCATGGCCCACCAGACAAGCTGCATGGCTGGGACGATGAAAGCCAAGGCCAAGACCAGGCTGCACGCCAAGGTGGCACCCCAGGCTTGCCAGCCCAGTAGGGGGATGCGCTGCTGCTGGGTGGTACGGCCTGCGGGGGTGTAACGCCGATGGCCACGGGCGTGTTGTTCAGCCACGGCCAGAGCCAGCACCACCATGACCAACAAGGAGGCCAGTTGGGTGGCGGCGGGTAGCGAGAACATCTGGAACCAGGCTTTATAAATCGCGGTGGTGAAGGTGTCGTAGTTGAAGATGGAGACGGTGCCGAAGTCCGCCAGGGTTTCCATCATGGCCAGCATGACACCTGCGATGATCCAGGGCCGCGCCATGGGCAACGCCACCTTGAAGAAGCCCTGAGTGCGGGAGAGGCCCAGTGATTGGGCGGCCTCCAGGGCGCGCCGGCCTTGGCTCTGAAAGGCGTTCAGCGCCAATAGATAGACATAGGGATAGAGCGCGAAGCTCATCACCAGTATCACGCCACTTCGGGAGCGGATGCGGGGGAACCCCGCGCTGCTGCCAAACCATTCACGCAGCAAAGTCTGGATTGGCCCGGTGAATTCCAGCAAGCCGACGATGGCGAATGCCATCACATAAGCAGGCATGGCCAAAGGCAGCATCAGGGCCCAACGGAAGAACCGCCTGCCCGGGAACTGGTGGATGGCAGTCAGCCACGCCAGGCCAACGCCCAGCAAGGATGTGCCGACGCCCACCCCTAGCGCCAGCCAGGTGGTGTTGGCAACCAGCTCGGGCAACAGGGTCTCGACCAGATGCGGCCAGACATCGTTGGGCGGCTGCAGCCAGGCAGACAGCACGATGCCGAGCGGGATCAAGGGCACCAGCGCGATCAGCATGGATGGCAGTCGGATTAGCCACGTTCGGCGTCGGACAGGGCGTAGCGTACTGTCTTGCGCGTCGATCGCAAGGGGGTGGGTTGATGTGAGCGGACCACTGGCAGGCATGGAGGATCAATTGAAATAGGCTTCAAATGAGAATTGTAACCGATAGGATTCGCAATCGCGAAAATGCACAACGGGCAATTGCTTGCCCGTTGTGGTTGGCGGGCGTCTGCCCCGCCAGTGGCCATTCACCCGGCGCATATCACGCAGGGTAAGCACCTATGTAACTTATTTATAGCCAGCGCGATCCATCAGCTTGGTAGCGGCCACTTGATTCTCACCGGCCTTGGCGACGTTGACATAGTTGTGCTTGAAATCCCCCCAGCTGGCTACCAACGCATCCGGCTTGATCTTGGGGTTGGCAGGGAATTCCAGATTCACATCGGCATAGAGGTTTTGAGCCTTGTCAGATGAGAGCCATTCCAGCAGCTTGATGGCACCTTTTTCATTTTTGGCATGCTTGGTGATGCCTGCGCCAGAGATATTGACGTGCGTACCATTGGTCTTCTGGTTGGCCCAGAAGATGCCGACCGGCAGCGACTTGTTCTTCTCGACCAGGCGGCCATAGTAGTAGGTGTTGGCAATGCCGACATCGCACTGGCCAGCGGCAATTGCTTCCAGCATCTTAGTGTCATCCGCGAACACATCGGTAGCCAGATTGTTGACCCAGCCCCGCACAACCTGCTCCGCCTTGGCCTCACCCTGTTCAGCAATCATCATGCCTACCAGCGACTGGTTGTAGACCTTTTTGGAGGTACGCAGGCATAGGCGATCCTTCCATTTTTTGTCAGCCAATGCTTCGTAGGTGGACAGCTCAGCAGGGTTGACTTTCTCCTTGTTGAAGAAAATGGTCCGCGCCCGCACGCTCAGACCGAACCACTGGTTGCCTGGGTCGCGCAGATGCGCAGGGATGTTGGCTTCCAGCGCGGCGGATTTGACAGGCTTCAGCAGATTCAGATTACTGGCCTGCCACAGGTTGCCCGCATCGACGGTCAACAACATGTCAGCAGGTGTGTTGGCGCCTTCTGCCTGCAGCTTGGCCATCAGTGGGCCTTCCTTGTCGGTGTGTACCTTGACCTGAATACCAGTCTCTTTGGTGAAGGCATCGAACAGTGGCTTGATCAAGGGCTCGTTCCGTGCGGAGTAGACGGTGACTTCTTCGGCATGAACGAAACCTGCGGTAGCCAGCAACAAGGCGAGCGGGGTCAGAAAGCGTGTTTTCATCGGTATTTCCCGTTGTAACGAACTAACTAAAAACAAAACCGTTGCGTGCCAGCTTCAACCAGCGTCGCTGACGGTGTACGTAAAAACATTTGGCGAGCAGCCAGATGGCAGGTGTCAACCAGCCAGCGTCGATCTCCATGTGATCGATATAACGTGTTCCCTGGTCGGATTCGAGCAGCGTGATGTGATGGTCCCAGCGCCGGATCAACCGGCTGTGCCCAGTGCCGCGTAAGGCATACGCTCGGCGGCCTGTTGGCGTGATGTAGTCTTTCGACGAAACATCCGTGCCACGCGGCCAGAATGCCGCCACGCCAACCCCCCGCAATGCCACCTGATAGACCCACACGAACCATGCGCCGGAAAGGGGCGCTGAACCGGCCCCGTGCTGAAGCCGTATCGGGGCCTGCAGCTGGGCCACCACATCATGCAGTGGTACGGGCAAATCGATGCTGTGCTCGATATCCATGCATGATCCTTTCCCGAAGATGTGTTGGCCGACTGTGTGACTGCCAAGCATGATCGACCGACCTCGTCCATGCACAGCATTGTGCAAATGAGAATAATTATAAATAATTATTGGGAAAAGGGAATCCAAATGTTGAGCGATCCAGGCGGGCGGCAAAAAACCCGCCCCCAGACGGGAGCGGGCTTGGCAAGCAGCGTCAGGAGATGGTGAGGCGTTTGGTGGCGCTTTGTTGCCGCTTGGGCAGGCGCAATTCCAGAACACCGTCTTTGTAACTGGCAACCGCTTCACTCTGATCGACATCTTGCGCCAGCTGGAAGCTACGGGATACTTTGCCGTAATAGCGCTCGCTACGTAGCAGCTTCTCACCATCCTTGGTGTCGCTTTCGCGCTTGACCTCGGCTGAAATGGCAACCAGGCTGCCATCGATGGTGACGTGGATGTCTTCTTTCTTGACACCAGGGATATCCGCGTGGACGGTATAGGCTCGGTCGTCTTCCTTCACATCCATCTTGATCTGCAGCTCAGGTTGATCTGCAAACTGAACAGGGCGGACAAAAAAGCCTTTCAACAAGTCATCGAATACGTTGTCGAAAGCGGGGCGGATGTTGGCCATGATGATGCTCCTTTCTTGCGAGTAAGAATTGGATATTCAACAGGTTATGAATCGCTGCGCGCCAGCTGTGAGTAACAAGATGGGTTGTACTGGACAGATTTCAAGAGATTGAACCCATGCGGGATCGACTGGTTTGATATGCATCAAACTTTCGCCTTTTCCGAGACTGCGTGGCCGGGGTGATGGTTGAAAGCGGCTTGGGTGGCGCTTGCTGGATAGCCTATCCCGCAGGCTGACCTATGTTGCGGGCGGGTTTCAGGATATGTCTGTGCTGCAATCAATACGTATTTGTGCATTGATATGTGGAAATTCGAATTTAAAAGAGCTATAACGTCAGTCTGAACTTGTTTTGGAGTGTCTGTCATGCCCCGTCTGTTCCGTCTGTCCTGCTTGGTATTGGCGATCACCATGTCCGGTGTGGTTGCCGCTGAGAAACCCGCATCAGTGAAATTATGTACTGAAAATGAAGAGTCCTATCCTTGGCTGCTCAAGTCCAAGCCTGGGCTGAGCATCATCATGATGCAGATGGTCGAGAAAAAGCTGGGAACCAAGCTGGACATCCAGCCCCTGCCTTGGAAGCGGTGCATGGAGGAGGTCAAGCAGGGCAATATGGATGGACTGTTCAAGATCAGTTTCAAGGCAGACCGCCTGGAGATGGGGCACTACCCAATGGTGGGCGATAAGCCAGACAACAGCAAACGGATGCTGGATGACAGCTACAGCTTCTACCGGCTGAAAGGCAATCCAGTGGATTGGGACGGCAAGACCCTGAAACATGCTGACGCTGGGGTTGGTGCCCAGTCAGGCTTTTCTGTTGTCGATCAATTGAAGGGCATGGGGCTGAAAGTGGATGATGGCACCCGTGTGGCGGATGACAATTTACGGAAGGTGCTCAGTGGCCGGTTGGCGGCGGTGGCGCTGCAAACCCAGGAGGGCGACGCCAGCATTGCCTCGCAGCCAGAATTCAACGGCAAGCTGGAGCGATTTGGTCCACCTTTGGTCGAGAAGCCTTACTTCCTGATGCTGTCCAAGTCTTTTGTCGCGAAGCAGGGCGAGCTGGCCAAACAGATCTGGGATGCGGTTGCCGCAGTGCGGGAGTCCCCGGAGTACAAAAAGCAGCTGCAAAGCTTCAAGTGAGCTGCGGCAAACGGTGCCTTGTCAGCCACGCAGCACAACGCCAATCAAGGCACCAGCGCTGCCCAATGTTGCTCCCAACATGGGCAGCATGATGCGTTTGGTGAATGCCCAGCCACCGATGCTGGTGGTCAGGATCAGTTTGAACGCGGTATTCGCGCTGATGGCCAGTACGATGCTGATCAGGGCTTGATCCAGTGTCAGGCGCTGTTGGCTGAACAACCGCATGGTTGACAACGTGATTGCGTCCACATCGGTCAGGCCAGACGCCAACGAGACGAAGTACAGCCCACCAGCCCCCGCCATGTCCTGCAACCAGGCAGAGGCCAGCAGCACCACGGAGTAGATCAGTGCGAAGGTGATGGCCGTTTTCAGTTCGGCGGGGTTGGTCATGTTCGGTGCAGCGCTGGGGGCGTGTTGGCCTCGGAAGCTGAGGGCGATCATGATGAGCCCGATCACCAGCCCGATACCGAGCGTGGTGGCCAGTGCGACCAGCATGCCCTGTGCAACGGCTGCGCTCAGCAGGGTCAGGCGCACAAAGATCATCAGGTGTGCCAATGCCACCACAACCGCTGCAAAGTGGATCAAGTCACGGTTTTCCTTGGCCTGTCGTGAATAGAGCAGGGTGGTGATGGTGCTTGAAACCAGCCCGCCCAGCAAACCCAGCAAGGTTGCGCCGATCTGCTCGCCCAGCAGACGAAGCGCCACATACCCCGCCAGGCTGACACCTGAGATCAATACCACCATCAACCAGGTCTGATAGGGGTTGAAGGCCCGGTACGGCCCCATATCCTGATTCGGCAGCACCGGCAGGATCACCAGGCTTAGCGCCGCAAATTGCAGCATGGAGCGCACGTCACGCGGGGTCAGATTGCGGGCGATGCCTGACAGCTCGGTCTTGAAATGCAGCAAGATGGTGGACACGATCGCCAGCGAGACCGCCAGATTACGTTCTCCCACCCAACACAATACGCCCAGCCCGAAACAGAGCAGCAAGGCAATCTGTGTCGTTGTGCCGGGGTCGTGGCTGCCGTTGTGGGGCTTTTGATAGGCACTGATGATGGATGCAGCCACCGAGATCAGCCCAGCGGCAATCAGCCAAGGGCTGTTGAAGGTCTGCGCCAACATGCCGCAAATCGACCCCAACATGGCAGTGAGGGCAAAAGTGCGTAGACCGGCCCGTGCGGCGGGGCTGCGCTCGCGCTCCAGACCAATCAACAAGCCAATGGCCAAGCTGGTGGCAAACACCGACAGCGGGCCGAACTGTAGCAGGTCGGCAAATCGACTGGGCATGCAGGGGCTCCTTCAGGTCACAATGTCATGATAGTGCCCGCCAGCGGCGAGTGGTGACAAGTTGTATCGCACGGTTGTGCGAGCCGGGGCGGCCATCTGGTCTGGGTGGAAGCTGGCGGAGTACATGAAATCAAATGCTTAGTGTGGCACCCACTAAACGACTGCCAGCAGCAGGCAGTGGTGGGTTAAAATGACAGAATGAATGCTCCTGACTTTGTCCATCTCCGCCTCCACACTGAGTTCTCCATCCAAGACGGTATCGTCCGTATCGACGACGCCGTAGGCCGCGCCAAGGCCGAGCAGATGCCTGCGCTGGGGATCTCCGATCTCGCCAATATGTTCGGCATGCTCAAGTTCTATAAGGCTTGCCGTGGTAAAGGCATCAAACCTGTCATTGGTTGCGATGTCTGGATCGAAAACGATATCGACCGTGACAAGCCTTTCCGCGCCATGCTGATCTGCCGTGATCGGGCGGGTTATGGGCGGGTTGCTGAATTGCTGACCCAAGCCTACCGCACCAATCAGTACCGCGAGCGGGCCGAGATCAAGCGGGCCTGGCTGGAAAGCGGTGACAACCGGGGCGTGATCGTGCTCTCCGGGGCGGCCTGGGGGGATGTGGGGCAGGCGCTGATCAATGGCAACCTCAATCAAGCCACTGAGTACGCCAACTGGTGGGCCAGACTGTTCCCTGATGCCTACTATCTGGAGCTGCAACGCAACGGCCAGTCCCTTTATGAACAAGTCCTGCAGGGCTGCCTGCAACTGGCGTCAGAGCTGGATCTGCCCGTGGTGGCCACGCACCCGATCCAGTTCATGAGCCGTGAGGAATTCAAGGCGCACGAGGCGCGGGTCTGCATTGCCAGTGGCTATGTCTTGGCCGACAAGCGCCGCCCGCGTGATTTCACCGAGGATCAGTATTTCAAATCGCGCACAGAGATGCTGGCGCTGTTTGCTGACGTGCCGGAGGCCTTAGCCAATACGGTCGAGATCGCCAAGCGGTGTAATGTCACCATCCAGCTTGGAAAATACTTCCTGCCGGATTTCCCCACGCCAGATGGCATGACGCTCGATGACTATCTGGAATACCGCGCGGGAGAGGGGCTGAAGGAACGGATGTTGCATCTGTTCCCCGATGCCGATGAACGCGAGGCCAAACGCCCTGAATACGAAGCGCGGCTGAAGTTTGAAACCGACACCATCATCAAGATGGGCTTTCCAGGTTACTTCCTGATCGTGGCGGACTTCATCAACTGGGGTAAGAACAACGGATGCCCGGTTGGCCCAGGCCGGGGGTCGGGGGCGGGCTCCCTGGTGGCGTACAGCCTGGGGATCACGGATCTCGATCCATTGCGTTATGCCTTGCTGTTCGAGCGTTTCCTGAACCCCGAGCGGGTGTCGATGCCCGACTTCGACGTGGATTTTTGCCAGGACAACCGCTGGCGGGTGATTGAATATGTACGGCAGAAGTATGGCATCGATGCCGTCTCGCAGATCATTACCTATGGCACCATGTCATCGAAAGCCGTGATTCGGGATGTCGGGCGGGTGCTGGATCTCCCCTTCGGTCTGTGCGATCGCTTATCCAAGCTGGTGCCCTTGGAGGCCAACAAGCCAGTCGCGCTGGCCAAGGCCATCGAGATGGAGCCGCAGATCAACGAGATCAAGGCGGTGGAGGAGGGCGTTGATGAGTTGTTCGAGCTGGCGCAGACCCTGGAGGATCTGACACGCGGCGTCGGTATGCACGCCGGCGGCGTATTGATCGCGCCAGGCCGCCTGACGGATTTCTGCCCGCTGTACCAAGCCTATGGTGATGAGGCCAGCCCGGTCAGCCAATTCGACAAAGATGACGTCGAGCAGATCGGTTTGGTGAAGTTCGACTTCCTCGGCCTGCGTACACTGACCATTCTGGAGCTGGCAGTTGGTTATATCAAACAACTGGATGGACGGTCGGTCGATCTTGCCGCCTTGCCACTGGATGATCAGCAGGCCTATCAGATCTTCAAGGACGGCAATACCACTGCGGTATTCCAGTTCGAGTCCTCAGGCATGAAAGACATGCTGAAGAAGGCGAAGCCCGATCTGTTCGAGGACATCATCGCCTTTGTGGCCTTGTACCGCCCAGGGCCGATGGATCTGATCCCTGACTTCATCGCGCGTAAGCAGGGCACCAAGTTCGAATACCTGCACCCCTTGCTGGAGCCAGTCCTGTCGGCCACCTACGGCATCATGGTCTATCAGGAGCAGGTGATGCAGGCCGCGCAGGTATGCGGGGGCTATAGCCTGGGCGGCGCGGATCTGCTGCGCCGGGCCATGGGCAAGAAAAAGGTCGAGGAGATGGTGCAGCAGCGTGCGACTTTTGTTGCGGGAGCTGCGCAAAAAGACATTTCTGAGGAAAAAGCCAACGAAATCTTCGATTACATGGAGAAATTCGCGGGCTATGGTTTCAACAAGTCGCACGCGGCTGCCTACGCGCTGGTGGCCTACCACACGGCGTGGCTGAAGGCGCACTACTGTGCCGCCTTCATGGCGGCAACCATGTCCACTGAATTGTCGAATACCGACCAGCTGGCAGTGTTCCGTGAGGATCTCAAGCTCAACCGGATCGAGTTGTTGTCACCGGATATCAACAAATCCGTCTATCGCTTTGTGCCCGAATCGATGCAGTCCATCCGCTATGCATTGGGTGCGATCAAAGGCACGGGTGAAGCGGCCATTGAGCATATCGTGGCTGAGCGTGAGGCAAATGGCCCATACAAGAGCCTGTTCGACTTCTGCAACCGTACTGACAAACGGATGGTGAATCGGCGGGTGATCGAGGCGCTGATCCGAGGCGGTGCCTTTGATACGGTCGATGATCACCGTGGCCGCTTGCTGGCGAACGTGCAGCTGGCCATCGATCAGGCGGAGCAGAAAAACGCCAATGCCAATCAGGGCGGGCTGTTTGACATGTTCGAAGAGGCCGCGCCCAGCGTGGAGATGATCGATTGCCCACGTTGGGATTTGATCAAATTGCTGACAGAAGAGAAGCTGGCCATCGGTTTCTATCTGTCTGGGCACCCATTCGAAGGCTACGCGCCCGAGGTGCGGACATTCGCCAAGACCAAGATCAAGGATCTGCGGCCTTCCAAAGACCCGAAGGATTTGCAGACGCTGGCGGGGATCGTGCTGGAGGTTCGCATCAAACAGACGCAACGTGGCCGCATGGCTTTTGTGAAGCTGGATGATGGGTCGGAGCCGGTCGATATCTCAGTGTTCTCCGAGCTGTTTGATGCCAGCCGCAACAAAATCAAAGAGGATGCATTGCTGGTGGTCAAGGCCAATGTGCGCCACGATGAATACAGTGGCGGAGTGCGGATCATCGCTGATAGCTTGTTTGAGCTGGCCGAAGCGCGCAGCCAGTTTGCCAAACGACTGGCCTTGCGGATGAACGGACAGGCCGACGCGGGGCGTCTCAAGCAGATCCTGAGCCCTTACCAGGCAGGTGCCTGCCCGGTCAGCATCAAATACAGCAATCAGGAGGCCGAGTGCGAGCTGGTGCTGGGCGATGCGTGGCGCATTACCCTGCATGATGATCTCCTGAATGAACTGAAAGCCTGGCTGGGTGAGCAACATGTCGCCGTCCGCTACAGCTGAAGACCCGTGGGCGGCACGTTGGCAAGCGCTCTGGCTGCGCCTGGGCTGCCAGCCGGATCTGGCTGAATACCAAACATTGCGGCAAGCCTATGCCGAGCCGGCACGGCATTACCACACATTCACCCACATCGCCGCGTGCTTGAGCTGGCTGGATCGGGCCTATGCAGATCAGGCTTTGCCAGTGGATGACGGCCTGGAGCTGGCGATCTGGTACCACGATGGGGTGTACGACCCCTACCGCGCCGACAATGAAGCGGCCAGTGCGGCATGGTGGCGCCAGACTGCCGCCCGACATGGGCTGGCTGGGCCATTGGTCGAGCGCGTATCGGCTTGGATTCTGGCCACTCAGCACGCAGACCAGACACAACCTGATGCGCCTTGGCTGTTGGATATCGACCTCTCCATACTGGGGGCCGTGCCAGCGGTCTATCAGCAATTCGAGCAGCATGTTCGGGCTGAATATCGCTGGGTGCCGGCCTTTGTGTTCCGCTGCAAACGGGCGGCGCTACTGCAGCAGTTTTTGGATCGGCCCCGGTTGTACCAGACCGATTACTTTCATGACAGGTTGGAAGCCGCCGCTCGTCACAATCTGCAGCATGCCATCACGGCGCTGTGCGGATGACCCAGTCATCGGTGCTGGCAGCAGGTAAAGCCCCCATGGTTGCCTCGCTGGAGGCGGCTCGTGGCTTTGCTGCGCTCTATGTCACCATCGCACACCTGCTACAGATTCTGGGGTTCAAGTCTGGCCAGGGTAGCATGCCCCTGCTGGTTGAAATGGTGGGTGGCTATGCACACCAGGCGGTGCTGTTTTTCTTCCTGCTGTCTGGCTTCAGCATCCATTACGCCAGCCTGCACCGGCCATTGGACACCTGGCAGGGTGTCAAGGCCTACCTTCTGTTGCGTGTCCGTCGTCTCTATCCTATCTGGTTGGTTGTCTATGCGCTGGCAGTAATCTTGATCTGGATTGGCGTGCAGCGGGATATTCCACGCTACCAGGTCTGGTGGGCCGGTATCAGCCAGTGGGACTGGTGGGCCAATCTGCTGTTCCTGGGTGATCGTGGCTATGTATGTGGTCGCCTCGCCAATGCACTGCCCAGTACGGCTGTGTGGTCGTTGGGGTATGAGGTGATCTATTACCTGCTCTACCCCGTGTTCTGGTGGTCAACTCGCCGGTTTGGCATTCATCGCACCTTATGGGCTGTGGGTGTGACCAGTGGTGTGGCGTTCTGGTTGAACGAGCAACACTGCCATCATCTGTGGAATGTGCTGGAGCTTTATATCGGCTGGTGCCTGGGGGCATGGATCGCCCATCGCCAACGCGTGGGCTTGACATTCAAGCTGTCGGGTGAGGCCGCCTTTCTGGTTGGAATGGCGTTGCTACTGGTGGCACTGGCGGTTGGCTATACCCGGTTCGCGGCATTGGCCGAGCTGTCGTGGTTGGGTCTGTTTTTCATATTGATGGCTTGGCACTGGGCAGATCCCACATATCGCACGCCCGCAGGGCCTCGAAAGGCGCACCTTGCCATGATCATGGTACTGATGGCGATACTGGTGCTCGCATTGGAGCAATGGCGGCACTTCGCGACCTCGTCTAGCCTGTTTACAGGCCGGGTGATCGTATTCACCTTGGGCAGCCTCATTCTGCTGGTGTGGAGTGGTCGGCCCTCAGCTGGTACTGCCATGGCACAGCTGACCCGCTGGCTATTGCCTCTTGGGGGCGTGTCCTATGCACAGTATCTGCTGCACCTACCCTTGATACAGGCGGGTCACGCCTATGGTGGTCCATGGGGGGCCATTGTGGCCCTCCCGATCACCTGGTTGCTGGCGTATTGGCTGGAAAAGCAATGGCAGCCGCAGGTCAATAGCCGATTGCCGATCCACTGGCCAGCCTCAGCTGCCCGGTAGCATCTGAAACCCTTTCAGCCGTTCCAACGGGGCCAGATCGTATTCGCCTTTCCGGTCAAATGGTAAGCGCCAGCCACTTTCCCCCACCAGCGCCTCCCCAGTCAATCGATAGGGCACCTTGCCATTCACCGCCATCGCCTTGGCCTGTTTGATCAGCTCAAACAACTTGATATAGGCCTCAACCTCCAATACATCAGACCCCAACCGTTTGACCGTGACCGACTGATTGCTCTGCCCCGTCACAAACTCCTGTCCGCCAAGCTCCAGCTTATAGTGAAGGCCACTCAGTTGGAGATCGAAATCATTGGGGTTTTGAACACGTAACTTCAAGATGAATTGCTGTTCGAACAGATTGCCCCCGACCAGACTGATACCAGCGATGCTGAGCTGAGGGGGTTGTGGTTTTTGCAAAAGGCTGCTGCAACCGGTGATCAAAGAAAGTGCGCAAAATATTGTCAGAAACCAGCGGCGTGTTAGCATGGTGTGGTGTCTTGAATTGGTCTGGATGTTCGATATTGTAGTTCGTCCGCCCCAATGACGGCTGAACGAAAATTATCCACACATCAGCCAGCATGAGGGTGTGGATAACCATAAGAGGCATTTTTTGTTACTATACTTACGGTAATGAGTATGTATTAGGGTTGGTGGCATATAAGTCCTGATAAAACATCGATTTGCGGAATATTGGCACTTGACCGGAATAGCAGATAGTTTAATATTTGCTTATATGCTGGCGTCAAAAGCATGTATACTTTGATGCTACGAGCGATTTCTGCTCGTTTGATCAAGGTACTCATGAAAAGCTGACCACTATGGCCAAATAAGGCATGGTGATCAGAGAGGTGCCAGAAAAATCGACGTCTTAATCTTCAGGGCAAACCTACTGAAAAGTGGGGACGCAAAGTTTCCGGTCTACAGGGCGAAAGCCCCAGGATAGCGGGATTGCTAAGAACGTTGAATCGGGCTAGCCTTAAGTCCAGGCGTGCACGACTCCCAGCTTCCAGCATCCCAACCCCGGCAACTACGCTGAATGATCAAGGCGGTTTTGGGCACGGTTTTGATGGCCAGTGCCAATGACGGGTGTGCAGCCATGAACAACACAGCGCCAAAAAACATTGTCTCGTTAAGCGAGTACGACAAGGCTCGTAAAGTGGGCTCAGAAACCATTTCATTGTTGAATGAATGCCGGGATATGGCAGCGGAACTGCTCAGCAAGTCCCTGTCCAAAATGCTCGACCGCATCGAAGAATCGCTGTTTGAGCTGGCCGAGAAGGCGCTCAATCACGACGTGCGCAATGTCTATCTTGAGGCGCGTGGCAAAGCATTGGCGCACCGAGATGCCATCGAGAGCGAATTCCGCCGCAATTTCCTGCAAGGTTTCAATAAACGGCTGGTTGCGCCAGATGCCGCATCGAAGAAGCTCGACTTTTCTTCGCTGGAGCTGAGCCTCGTCGATACCGATGATTTCGAGGCAACCCTGGCTGTCTCTGACATTGCGAAACGCCTCAAGAATAACTGCAACGATGAGCTGATGGCACTGGATTACCGTGTCTCCGAGCTCATGCACAAGACCGATCTGGCGGATGATGACAATCCGCTTGGCCCCAAGGCGATCTGCGAAGCCTTCAAGGATGCATGTAACCAACTGGAATCCAACGTCAACGTCAAGCTGATCATTCTGAAGCAGTTTGATCAGCTGGTTTCTGACGACATTCAAGGGGTGTATAAAAACCTCAACACCCATCTGGTCAACCGCAACGTCATTCCTGTCATTACGCCGGACATGCTGCGCCGCCGTGCATCTGGTAGCCCGATGCCGCGCCCGGCGCCTCGCCAACAGGAGCGGCTCGACGACAAAGTCGAAACCGTTGGCGACCAGCCCCCGCAGGCCCAGGCAACAGAGCAGGAATTGTTCACAACCTTGCAACAATTGTTGACACGCAATGATGCCGGGATGGCCGCCATGCTGGGTGGGCTGTCTCAAAATGCATTCGCACCGACAAGCAATGGTGGGTTCCCTGAACTGAACAATAGCGTGCTCGATGTCCTGAGCAGCATGCAGCAGGGCAATTTCGGCGCTGTTGCCTTGAATGGCGCAGGATTGGATCTGGCACAAGCCGGCAGTGGCAATATCCTGCGTGACGTCAAGCAGGCGGTGCTGGGGCAGGGGGCAACGCAAATCGATGGCATGACCATCGATATTGTGGCCATGCTGTTTGATTATATTTTCGACGACCGTCAGATCCCGGACAAAATGAAAGCGTTGATCGGGCGCTTACAGATTCCGGTGCTCAAGGTTGCGATGCTGGACAAGAAGTTCTTCTCCAAAAAGTCCCACCCCGCACGACAACTGCTGGACACATTGGCACTTGCCGCCCTGGGTTGGAATGAAGCGGAAGGCGAGGGCGACCGGCTGTATTGCAAAATAGATGACATCATTCATCGGATTCTGTCTGAATTCGAAGAGAATTTCGATGTCTTCGAGTCCGCCCGTCTGGATTTGGAAGCGTTTCTGGCGGAAGAGGAGCGCCTGGCACAAGAGCGGGCCGAGAGTTCCGCAAAAGTCATCTATGAGCGCGAATGGCTGCAGATGGCCAAGTCCACGGTCGAGGAAGAGGTGCAGCGCCGTATTGCGACTGGTGACATGCCAGAGGTGATCGGCCAGTTTCTGTCTTTGCAGTGGGGCAATCTATTGTTGTCGGTCTACGTCAAGGATGGTGTGGAGAGCGACAACTGGCGTAACGCGCTGCAAACCATGGATGATCTGATCTGGAGCGTGCAGCCCAAGCGCTCTCCAGAAGAGCGGATGCGTCTGGTCAGCCTGTTGCCACCGATGCTGAAAAAGCTGGAGGCAGCGCTCGAAATCAATCAGACACCCAAGGAGTCCCGCGAGAAGTTCTTTGCAGCGTTGGTGCAATGCCATGCCAGTGCCATCAAGTCAGGCATGCCAGGCAAGGCGCCTGAGCCCATGCCGGTGATCGCAGCCGAGCCGATCTTCACCCACCCACCTTTGCTGGTGAATGTCACCAGCCCGGTTGCAGAGGCGAAGGAGCTGGTTCCAGTGGAGCAACTGGGTGCGCCGCCTGTTGGTGCCAGCAGTTTCGAATTGGATCTGATTGCGTCTGCCAATGCCCGCCAATTGAATGATGATGTGGCGGCGATTCAAGAGCGTGCGCCTGTGGTCACGTCGGTGCAGGCTGCTGATCCATACGATGCCATGGCAGCCAATCTGAAGCGGGGTGCCTGGATTGAGTTCCGCCATGATGATAGTGCCATGCGTGCCAAGTTGGCATGGGTCAGCCCCATGAAAAACATGTATCTGTTTACCAATCGACAAGGTCTGAATGCCATGTCTATTTCACTGGAAGGGCTGGCAGCCAAGTTGCGCTCTGGCAGTGCGGTGATCGTGGAAGAATCGGCCCTGGTTGATCGTGCGGTCAGCAGCATGCTGGATGCGCTCAAGAGCGGCGCTGCTGCATGAGTCACCGCCGATGGCTGGCAAAGGAGAACGCCGCTGTTGAGCGGCGTTTTTCATTGGTGGGATCGATAACATCATGATTGGTTGTGCTCGGTCAGCAAGGCGGCCACGTGTTGCACCAGGTACACCAGACGTGGGCCCAGGTCTTCGGTCAGCTGGCGGGGCTTGATGGAAAAGGCTGGGCCACCACAGCTGAATACCACGACATCGGACAGCTCGGGGATGATCAATGGCACTGCCACTGAATTGACATCTCGTTTCCACTCTCCAAGCGACAGACAGAAGCCACGTCGGGCGTAGTCCTCCATGGCGGCGCGGATGCCAATCAGTTGTTCTGCCCAGCGGTGCCCAGCCCGTCGCTCCAGGTGTTGCATCATGAATTCACGCTCTGCCTGAGGTAGCCCAGCCAGGAAGGCCCGCCCGATGGAAGTCGTGGCAATCGGCATGCGCATGCCGGTGTCCAGCCGCAAGGTGACAGAGGCCCGGCTGCGGCAGTTTTCCAGATAGATCATGTCCAGACGGTCACGGGCAGCCAGCGATACCAGGGCATTCGAGTAATCGGCCAGATCCTGCATCAAAGGGCGGGCAATTTCGCGTACCTGCATGCTACCGGTGGCTGCGTAGCCCAGTGCCAGCACGGCTGGTCCGACCCGGTAACCGGCCAGATCGGGTAATTGCTGTAGATAGCCTAATTTGGTCAGGGTGTAGGTCAAGCGGGAAACCGTCGATTTGGGCAATTGCGTGCGGCGGGCAATGTCGCCGTTCGACAAGGCTCGATCCCCGACGGTAAAGCAACGGAGCACATCCAGGCCGCGAGCCAGCGCCGTCACGAATTGACGATCATCAATCTCATGGTCATTGTGAGCGGTATCTTCAAAATCAGTGATGTTCTGCATGTCGGAACAGTCATTCGGAGGAAAATCCACAATGTTGAGGATAATGCCTCTCTGCGCTATTTTGCTAGCAGATTTAGTGTAATGACATTCTGCATTGCGGAACGATTGAAAGCCTGCCTATTATCGAGTAGCGGTTGCTGGCCTGATGCCAGTGCTGCTTTTTGATGTCACCGACCGGAGTAATGAAGATGGCGACCAAACCGAGCTTCACCTGGGATGATGCACTGCTGTTGAATGATCAACTGACCGAAGAGGAGCGCATGGTGCGGGATGCCGCGCATGCCTATTGCCAGGAAAAGCTGCTGCCACGGGTTCGAGAGGCCAATCGCCATGAGCGATTCGATCGGGAGATCATGACCGAGATGGGGGAGCTGGGCATGCTGGGTGCAACCATCCAAGGTTTTGGTTGTGCGGGGGTTAACCATGTCTCATATGGCTTGATCGCGCGTGAGGTGGAGCGAGTGGACAGTGGCTATCGCTCAGCCATGAGTGTGCAGTCCTCGCTGGTGATGTACCCGATCGATGCCTACGGCTCGACGGCGCAAAAGGAAAAATACCTGCCGAAACTGGCGAAAGGGGAATGGGTCGGGTGCTTTGGCCTGACCGAGCCGGATCACGGCTCAGACCCCGGTGGTATGCAGACGCGCGCCCGCAAGGTGGCGGGGGGCTGGCAATTGACTGGCAGCAAGATGTGGATCACCAACTCTCCGATTGCCGATGTGTTCGTCGTATGGGCAAAGGATGATGAGGGTGAGATCCGGGGATTCATCCTTGAGAAGGGCATGGCCGGGCTGTCTGCACCTAAGATCGAAGGTAAATTCAGCCTGCGTGCATCGATCACGGGCGAGATTGTCATGGACCAGGTATTCGTGGCTGATGAGCAATTGTTGCCAGGTGTCAAAGGCCTGAAGGGCCCATTTGGCTGCCTGAACAAGGCGCGCTACGGGATTGCCTGGGGGGCGATGGGGGCGGCAGAGTTCTGCTGGCATGCGGCCCGCCAATACACACTGGATCGTCAACAGTTTGGCCGCCCGTTGGCCGCCAATCAGCTGATCCAGCTGAAGCTGGCCAATATGCAGACTGATATCACTCTGGGGCTGCAAGGCGCATTGCGCGTTGGTCGGCTACTGGATGAAGGGCGCGGTGCGCCTGAAATGATTTCGCTGATCAAGCGCAATAACTGTGGCAAAGCACTGGACATTGCTCGCATCAGTCGTGACATGCATGGTGGGAACGGCATTTCAGACGAATATGGCGTGATCCGACATGTGATGAACCTGGAGGCCGTCAACACCTATGAAGGCACCCACGACGTGCATGCGCTGATTTTGGGGCGGGCGCAGACAGGCATCCAGGCGTTTTTCTGATATGGGTGCGCTTTCTCACATCAAGGTTCTGGATCTATCCCGCGTTCTGGCTGGGCCATGGGCGAGCCAGATCCTTGGCGACCTCGGCGCCGATGTCGTCAAGATCGAGCGCCCTGGCGGTGGGGACGATACCCGCAGCTGGGGCCCGCCCTATCTGCTGGATGAAGCAGGGCAACCTACTGGCGAGGCGGCCTATTTCCTGTCAACCAACCGCAACAAACGATCGGTGACGGTCGATATGTCCCAACCGTCTGGTCAGGCGTTGATCCGTCAATTGGCCGCTCAGGCAGATGTCGTGCTGGAGAACTTCAAGGTGGGTGGCCTCAAGCAGTATGGGTTGGATTACGACAGCCTGCATGCCATCAACCCCCGCCTGGTCTATTGCTCCATCACGGGCTTTGGCCAGACCGGGCCCTATGCAGAGCGCGCTGGGTATGACTTCCTGATTCAAGGCCTGGGCGGCTTGATGAGCCTGACTGGCGAGCCGGATGGAGACCCCCAGAAAGTCGGTGTCGCACTGACTGATATCATGACTGGGCTATATGCCACGATCGGCGTCTTGGCGGCGCTGGCTGATCGTGAACGGACGGGCAAGGGGCAGCACATCGATTTGGCCCTGCTTGACGTGCAGGTCGCGTGCTTGGCCAACCAAGCCATGAATTACCTGACGACCGGGCAAGCCCCCAAGCGACTGGGAAACGCCCACCCGAACATCGTGCCCTATCAGGCTTTCCCAACGGCAGACGGCGACATGATTCTGGCGGTCGGGAACGACGGCCAGTTCGCCAAGTTTTGCGAGGTGGCCGGGAAGGATTGGGCGCAAGACGAGCGATTTAGCACCAACCGGGCCAGGGTGACCAATCGGCAGGTGTTGGTGCCATTGATCCGGCAGACAACCGTGATGAAGACCACGGCGGAATGGATTGCCGCGCTGGAAGCTGTGGCGGTGCCTTGTGGGCCGATCAACACCTTGGAACAGGTATTTGCCGACCCGCAAGTCCAACACCGTGGCTTACGCCTCGACCTGCCCCACCCGCTGGCCGGCCATGCGCCTGGCGTGGCCAGCCCATTGCGCCTGTCAGCCTCGCCTGTCAGCTATCGCAATGGGCCACCGTTACTTGGACAAGACACAGAGGCGGTGCTTCATGACTGGCTGGCACTGTCCGCGCAGCAAATCCATGCGCTACGTGAGCAGCAGGCATTGGGCTAGGTCTGCCGGGTACGGCATCGTATTCGGCACTGGGCGGGGTTGGTGGAGAAGCCTGGTGTCAGGAGTGTGGCATGGCAGGCAGTCTCAGCGCGGAGCCGTGATGGCTTGCTGCAAGATGCGTTCTGTCTTGGAACATTGAATGAGATCCATCAGCCTGAAGGGCTTGCCCATCCTGCCGCGCCAGGTTTGGCATCCCCCTCGGGCGGTCATCTACATGAATTTTTCTGAACGATAGCCAACGCGCCTTGGTATTTTGTTATAAAGGCCAATCTCGCAGCCCCTGAGTCACGGATATATGGAACAAGATCCGCGCTGGATTGCAGGTGTGGCGCCGTTTGTCAGCCCCGTCCAGCGGCTTGAAGCAGCCATAAATACTGTTTGACTCAACAGTTGGATGATGGCCGTGGTAGTCTGTCGATAAAGCCCGGTCTACAATTCTAGATATAACGATGCGCCGACGCAGAATTAGACCAGTCGGTTTTGTTCAAGTGGATCGGGCGAATTGCCAAACGGAGAAAATATGAGGGAATTTGGTTTCGAAGTCATGGCCGTACCAGGTGCTGAAGCGTTGGCTACTTTGAATCGTCTGAAAAGCGAAAATCGGGGTTACCCGGTTTTGCTGGGTGATTCGGATAGCGTGCTGGCCTTGAGCGAAAACCTTCAGGATGTTGAAGATAGCGTTGAGGAGTTGATTGAAAACGCTGAGAAACTGAACCCCAGAAGTTGGTTGATCACCCGCGCGAAAAACGATAGCGAATACTATCGTGCGCCACGCGGTGATTGGCCGGATGATGAGGAGCCTAGTGAGGGGTTGATCAGCCATCTCGATCTGTCGACCGGCCAGCCGCTGGAAAAGGTCTATATCGCGATGGTGCCGACAACAGAGTCTTGGAAGGTACCTTGTTATCTGAAAATGGGCGGTTGGAATGAATGCCCGTTTCCTGAAGTCCATGCCAGCCTGTTCCGTAAATGGGGGGAAGAATATGGCGCACGGGTGGTGGCAGTGACCAGTTCCACCATCGAATTCGAGGTGGAGCGCCCACCTCGGACTCGGGATGAAGCGATCACGCTGGCAAAAGAGCAGTATGTGTATTGCATCGACATTGTCGAGCAAGGCACGGAGACGATCGAGCAGCTGGCTGCATCGCTGCTGAATGGTCGGACCTGGTTCTTCTGGTGGGATTGATATCGTACCGTAATCCTTGATCTGGCTTGGTCGTATCGATGCCTGATCATGAAAGTGCCACCTCTTTATGAGGTGGCATTTGCTTTTTTGAGAGTGCTTGCTCATGATGGTGCATAAATGTCATTGATTATATTGGTGAATTTTATATTCGTAATTTAATCATTGAAAAAAACTATTGTTAACATTCTTATAATTCATTTAACTAATCAAACTTGCTCTCCTAGACTGAATTCCACTTACCGAACAAGGAGAACAAGAATGAAACATCTTTCCATACAATCCGCCAAAGCCTGCATGAAGCATCTCGCAGCCGGTGGGCTGGCTGCCACATTCACGCTTTCGCAGGCGGCCTGGGCCGCGCCGCTGACCCGCGATAACGGGGCACCGGTGGGTGACAATCAGAACTCGCAAACTGCGGGTGAACATGGCCCCGTGCTGTTACAAGATATCCACCTGATTCAGAAGTTGCAGCGTTTCGATCGTGAGCGGGTCCCTGAGCGGGTCGTGCATGCACGAGGCACGGGCGCCCATGGCGTGTTCGAGGCGACAGAGGATGTGTCGGGGCTCACCCGTGCCAAGGTGTTTGCCAAAGGTGCGCAGACACCTGTATTCGTAAGGTTTTCAACTGTAATCCATGGTTCGCATTCGCCTGAAACTGCGCGTGACCCACGTGGCTTTGCGACCAAGTTCTACACCAGTGAGGGCAATTGGGATCTGGTGGGTAACAATCTGCCGGTCTTCTTCATCCGTGATGCCATCAAGTTCCCTGATATGGTCCACTCGCTGAAACCGGCACCTGACACCAATATTCAGGATGCCAATCGCGTGTTCGATTTCTTCTCGAATGTGCCTGAGGCCACCCATATGCTGACCCGAGTCTACTCGGACTATGGGATACCCAAGAGCTATCGACTGATGGATGGCAATAGTGTCCATGCATACAAGTGGGTCAATACGGCGGGACAATATACTTATGTGAAATTCCACTGGAAGTCGCTGCAAGGCGAGCAGAATCTCTCGGAAAAAGAGGCTGAAGCCATCCAGGCCAAGGATTTCAACCATGCAACCCGCGACCTGATCGACGCAATCAAACGCCAGGACTTTCCGAAGTGGGATCTGTATGTGCAGGTGTTGAAGCCAGAGCAATTGGGTCAGTTCGATTTTGACCCATTGGATGCCACTAAGGTCTGGCATGGTGTACCAGAGCGAAAGATCGGTACCATGACGCTGAATCGTAACCCGGACAATGTCTTTCAGGACACCGAGCAGAGTGCCTTTGCGCCCTCCAATCTGGTTCCAGGGATTGAGCCGTCAGAAGATCGTCTGCTTCAAGGGCGGGTGTTTTCCTATGCGGATACGCAATTGCACCGCGTCGGCACCAACGCGCTGCAGCTTCCGATCAATCAGCCCCGGGTTCCGGTACGGAGCAACAATCAAGATGGCGCACTCAACTCAGGCAAGCGCACTGGGACGGTCAACTATCAACCCAGTCGGATGAGTGATCTGCCTGATCAGGCAGAGTTCAAATCCAGCAAGTTGCCGCTGGCTGGGGCGACTCAACAGGCACGTATCGCCAAGACGCTGAATTTCCGCCAGGCAGGTGAGTTCTATCGCAGCTTGTCAGCCAATGACCAGAAAAACCTGATTGCCAATCTGTCAGGTGATCTGGCCAAGGTGGTCAGCCCGGAGACGCGTGACATCATGCTGTCGTATTTCTACAAAGCCGATGCTAACTATGGTAAAGCACTGGCCAAGGCTCTGAAGGTGGATGCAGCGGCAATCGAGCAGCGCGCATCGCAGCTGGCTGAATGATTTCGGCAGCTAGGCAGTGAGCAAAACGGCGGTGGTGACCGCCGTTTTGTTTTGCTACATCATCAGAACTTATAGGCGGACACGATTTCCCGCATGTTGGTGGCGACCTGATCCAGCTCTGCGGCTGTGGTAGCCGTCTCTTGTGCTGCGGCACTGGCTTGTTCCGCCATTTGCGCAATCCGTTCGATCTGGGAGGCGATGTTGTTGCTGGCGGTGGCTTGTTCGCGAATCGCCGTGGTGATCTCCCCGACCATGATGACGGTCTGTTCAGAGCTGGTGCCGATCTGGGCGATGGCTTGCGCTGCATGGTCAGCCCGTACCACACCTTGTTCGACTTGCTTGACCGCGCCTTCCATATCCTTGACCGCACCCTCGGCGCTGGCTGTCATGGCAGAGATGGTGCGGGAGATCTCCTGTGTCGATACCGATGTCCGCTCGGCCAGCTTTCTCACCTCATCTGCCACCACCGAGAACCCCCGTCCATGCTCACCGGCCCGGGCGGCTTCAATGGCGGCATTCAATGCCAACAGGTTGGTCTGGTCAGCGACCTCCTTGATGACCGCTACGACGCTTGAAATCCGCTGGCTTTGGTTTTCCAGCTCGCGGATGTGTTCTGCAGCCTGGCTGACTGTGCTGGCGATGTCGCGGATGTCGCGCACGGTCTGCTCGATGACCTGGCGACCGGACTGGGCCAACTGCCCGGCCTCAGTGGCCAATTGGTTGGTTTCGCTGGCACGGTCACCGACATGATTGATGCTGACGGTCATTTCCTCGATTGTTGCTGCAGCGGAGGATGAGGATTCGCTCTGCGTATTGGATGACAAGGACACCTGCTGTGAGGTTTGTGACAGCTGATTGGCGGATGCAGACACATCCACGGCACTATGGGCCAATTGCTTGAGGTTGCCTTGCAGCCGATTGAGCAGTTGATTGAAGGCCGTCGCGGTTTCACCGACTTCGTCTTGGCGCAGGATTCTGGCGCGTTGGGTAAAGTCCAATGACTGTTCGATATGGGTGACCGTGCGGCGGATTTGATGAAGCGAGCCGATGATGGCGCGATACAGCAGCCAGCCGCTGATGCTGGTGATCAATATTGCCGCGACGATCAAGATGGTGTTGATGATGAGGCCACGGGAAATGGCGGCTGCGTTGGCTGCTTCATGCCGCGCGGCTGTTTTCTCCCTGTAGCTACGATGACGCTCGATGACCTTGAACAATGTCGCGAGCTTGGGGCCTGCCGCGCTGACAGCCATTTCCCGCGAGGCGGTCAGGTCATTTTCTCGCGACAGCTTGAGCACTTGCTCTCTGACCGTATCATAGTCGGCCAGGGCGGCCCGCACGGCTGCCAGCAGCGCCTTGTCCTCTGCTTCTTCCGCCAGCGCGCTATAGCTCTCAAGGCTGGCAGTGACCCGGTTGTGGGATTCCTTGATGACCTGGTCCTGGGCGTTTTTGAGTGGTTCATCAATGGTCAACATATGCATCAGCACGCTGGATCGGATCTGCCATATGCCGCTCTCGACATCTGCCAGCAGTTGAATGGCAGGGATGACATTGGTCTGGGTGTACTCCAGCTTGCCTTGCGTATCATTTGCCAGTCTGGCGCCGTTTATGCCGACAATCAGTAAGGCGAGCAAACTGATGACGATGAGCAACAATAGACGTTTGGCAATATTCATGGGCGTTTCTCAGAAAGTGGGTTGAGCGACATGTATCGGATCGGTTTGATGCGTGCAGCATGCTGGCCTCAGCCAGAAGGCCCGATAGAAGGGCGAGTTGTGAACATCATCGATTCTTTGGTGTGGTGAATATGACATCGGAACCATATATTACAATGCCCAGCGCATCGGCTGGGCATGAAAGATCAAGAATCGTGTTATGGCCGTTCCAGTGTCGTACTCCATGTCACCAGGGCCTGAAGCTGTTCCCGGATCAATTGCAGGATGCGCTCATCCACCAGATTGCCAGCGTCATCGAAACCATCGCTGAAGGCATTCGCAAATACCTCAGGCTTGTTCAGTGGATGGAGATCCAGAAAGACACAGACCTGGCGGAGATGGTACTGGGCGCGCGCGCTGCCCATGCCACCCGCTGCGCCCATCAGCGCCACGGCCTTGCCTGCCAGCAAAGCGTTGCCCGGCTCACGGGACGCCCAGTCGAGTATGTTCTTCAGCGCGGGCGCAATGGAGTAGTTGTACTCTGGACAGGCGATGACCAGTGCATCCGCTTTAGCGATTTGATCGAGCACCCGCTGCACCGATGCCGGTTTGTTGGTGATGTCGGCATTGTAGAAAGGGATATCGGACAAGTCTGCGATGTCCATCGTCACACCTGCGGGCACATTGGTAGCGGCAGCCCGCAGCAGGCCCTTGTTTCTGGATTGTTGGCGAAGGCTTCCCGTGATGCCGAGAAAGTGTAGCGACATGGTGTCGGCTCCTAAGTGGTTGGCGGATAGGGTCAGGTTCCGATCAGGTGATTGCGTAGCTCCCGCAGCGCCGCCGAGAGCATGGCCAGATCCTGTGTCGGGTGGGCCTGCAGCTCGGTCAGCAATTCACGGCAGGCATCCACCCCCTGCTTGCGGTGCGTTCGCCAGGTGGCGCTGGCGGTCTGCCATTCGCCAGTGTGGGCGGTTTGCAACACCAAGGCTGTCAGTGAGCGATGCTGGCGATACAGATCATCACGCAATGCAGAGCGGGCCAGTGTGCTCCAGCGATTGTCACGCGGCAAGCGGTTGATGGCAGAGAGCATCCAGTCCAGCGACAGGTTGGCGCCGATGTCGAAATGGATTTGCGCCACCATCTCGGGCGCGGCCATATTGGCATGGGCGATGTCCAGGATGTCCAGTGAGGACAGCAGAGGCTCTGCGCGGGCCAATGCCGAGGCAATCTCAGCGGGCACCCCTTGTTCGAGCCAGCGTCGCTCCATGGTATCGCTCTTGCCTTTGTCTTCCCCTTGCAAAATGCCTGGCAGCACATCGATCAGCACTGAAACGCCACTTTGATATTGTTGGACGATCTCATTGCAGTCATGTGCAAAGCGACAATTGCGCAGCATCCAGCGGGTGGCCCGCTCAATCAGCTTGCGTAGCTCATGCAGCAGCTCATATTGGACGGTGGCTGCCACCTTGCCATCCAGTGACTCCACCTGCTTAGCGTAGCGGTGTGCGTTGAAGACCTGGCTGGCGGCATACCAGGCGCGAGTGATGTCGGCGGGCGAAAAGCCTGTTTCTTCATTGACCCGGAAAATGAAGGTCATGCCCATCCGATTGATCAGATTATTGGTCAGGAAGGTTGCGACGATCTCACGTTTGAGCGTGTGATCCAACATCTGATCCGTGTAACGTTCTCCTAGCGCATTTGGGAAATAACGGAGCAGGAGCTGGTTGAAGTCGGTCTCATCCGGCACCGACGATTCCAGTAATTGATCGTACAGATCGATCTTGGCATAGGCCAGCAACACCGCCAGCTCAGGGCGGGTCAAGCCTTGCCGGGCCAGTCGCCGTTCAGCGATTTCTTCGTCATTGGGTAGGTACTCAAGCCGCCGACTCATCCGCCCGACCCGTTCCAAGTAGGTGATGAACCGGGCGTGGGTGTTGAGCATCTGCGGGCCAATGGCTTGCGACAGGCTTAGCACCTCGGTCTGCAGATAGTTGTCGGCCAGCACCAGGGCTGCGACATCATCGGTCATGTCCGCCAGCAACTGATTGCGGTGCTTGAGCGACAACTCGCCCTCGGCCATGACTGCGTTGAGCAGGACTTTGATGTTGACTTCGTGATCCGAGCAATCGACTCCGGCGGAATTGTCGATCGCATCGGTATTGATGCGCCCGCCACCCAGTGCGTATTCGATCCGTCCGGGCTGGGTCAACCCGAGGTTGCCACCCTCGGCCACAACACGGCACCGCAGCTCCCGGCCATCGACGCGAACCAGGTCGTTGGCCCGGTCATTGGCCTCGGCGTGGCTCTGGCGGCTGCCCTTGACATAGGTGCCGATACCACCGTTGTATAGCAGATCGACGGGCGCTTTCAGCAGCTCCTTGATCAAATCGTTCGGTGTCAGTGCATCATGTGTAATGGCCAACGCGGCACGGGTTTCCGCCGACAGCTTGATGGACTTCAAACTGCGCGGATAGACGCCCCCTCCGGCTGATATCAGGCCCGGCGTGTAATCTGCCCAGGAAGAGCGCGGCAGCTTGAACAGCCTTTGCCGCTCTGCGAAGCTGATGGCTGGGTCTGGGTTGGGGTCGATGAAAATGTGGCGATGATCGAAGGCGGCCAGCAGGCGGATATGGGGCGATAACAGCATGCCGTTGCCGAATACGTCGCCGGACATGTCACCAATGCCGACCACGGTGAATTCGTTGGTCTGGATATCCAGGCCGATTTCACGGAAGTGGCGCTTCACCGACTCCCAAGTACCGCGTGCGGTGATGCCCATCTGCTTGTGGTCGTAGCCGGCAGAGCCACCCGATGCAAAGGCATCGCCCAGCCAGAAGCCATATTCCAGCGCGATGGTATTGGCGACATCGGAGAAAGTGGCGGTGCCTTTGTCTGCTGCAACCACCAGATAGGGGTCATCGGTATCGAGCCGTACCAGATCGGCAGGCGGGATCACTTTGCCGCCGACCCGATTGTCGGTCAGATCCAGCAAGCCACGGATGAATGTCTGATAGCAGGCCACACCTTCCGCTTGAATTGCATCGCGATCCAGGCTGCCATGCAGCTTCTTGCAGACGAATCCACCTTTGGAGCCGACCGGGACGATCACCGCATTTTTGACCATTTGCGCCTTGACCAACCCCAAGACCTCGGTCCGCACGTCTTCCATGCGATCTGACCAGCGCAAGCCGCCGCGCGCCACCTTGCCGCCACGAAGATGGATGCCTTCCATGCGTGGCGAGTAGACCCAGATTTCGACCAGGGGCTTGGGTAGGGGTAGGAAATCGATGGCCCCGGAGTTGAGCTTGAATGAAATGTAGGGCTTGGGGTGCCCCTGGCTGTCACGCTGAAAGTAGTTGGTGCGCAAGGTGGCCAGAATGACAGTCAGAAAGCCGCGCAAAATACGATCATCAGCCAGATTGGCGACACGATCCAATTGCAGATGCAAATCCTCGAACAGCGTCTGCGCCGCCGACGAGTCGCTATGGATGGGGTCATGCCGTGCTTTGAACAACGCAATCAGTTGCCAGACGATATGCGCATGGCTGGCCAGGCATTGCTCGACATAATGCTGGGAAAAGGTCAGCCCGGCCTGACGCAGATATTTGTTGTAAGCGCGCAACACGGCGACTTCCCGCCAATCCAGGCCCGCCAGCAGAATCAGGCGGTTGAGACCATCGTCTTCCGCCTCGCCATTGAATACCTTGGAAAAGCAGGTCAGAAAGTTGTCACGATTCTGTTCGATGACAAACAGCTCCGGGTCCGCCAGTTGCATCGAAAAGTCTGTGACCCAGTATGGGCCACCTAGCGCCGGGCGTACCATATAGGGCCGTTCTTCCAGCACTTGGCCACCCATGTTCTCCAGCATCGGCAGAGTGCGGGACAGACTGGTTTCGGTATTGCGAAACAGTTTCAGGCAGATCAGCGGCTGTTGGCCAACCAGCACCTGCCTGAGCGCCAGCTCACAATTGTGTTGGGGTGTCAGCGATACCAGCTTCAGAATGTCCTGTACGGCGTGGCGTGGCTGGAAGTCCTCGCGATAGGCGGCTGGAAAGGCGGCATGAAACTGTTTTAGCAGATGGGTGCCGTGTTCCTCACCAACCGCTTCGATCAATGCGCTGCCCAGGCTGTCCTCCCAACGGCGACACAGCTGGGCAACCTGTTGCTCCAGCGCTTCATTGCTGAATGAAATCGTCGCCTCTGGCGAAACCCGCACAATGAATTCAATCCGGGCCAGCATCGATTCAGACAGGGTGGCCCAGAATTCGACATGGCGCCCCTGGAAGGTCTCCAGCAGCAATGCCTGGATTTTCAATCGGACTTCGGTATTCCAGTTATCCCTTGGCACATACAGCAGGCAGGCGTAATAGCGACCATAAGGGTCGCGCCTGACGAACAGGCGAACCCGTTGCCGCTCCTGTAGATTGACAATGCCATGGCTGAAGAGGCGTAACTGTTCGATCGACAGCTCCAGCAACTCATCGCGCGGGTAGGTTTCCAACACGTTCAGCAGGGTTTTGGCTTTGTGGCTGCCCGGCAGGTAGCGGGTTTCGCTCAATACTGCATCGATCTTGGCGCGCAGGATGGGCACCTGACGAGGCGTATTGTTGTAAAGCTCAGAGGTGTAGAGCCCCAGAAAACGGTACTCACCGATCACCTTGCCTTCATTGTCAAAGCGTTTCACGCCGACATAATCCAGATAGCCAGCCCGATGGACGGTCGAGCGGGTGTTGGATTTGCACAGGATCAGTGGATAGGGGGCCTGTGCCTGTTGGCGCAAGGCTGGCGTCAGGGAATCGAAGCTTTGTGAGTGGGCGCGGTCATTGTCACGCAAAATGCCCAGCCCACAGCCCTTGACCACCTTCAGAACCAAGCCGTCTGGGGTATCGAGCAGGTCGTAACAGCGATAACCCAGGAAAGTGTAGTGCTGGTCGATCAGCCAGGCCAGAAAGGCATCGATCTCATCGAGATCGCTTTGGGCGATAGCCGGGTGGGTGTCAGCCAGCGAGGCGCGGGCCTGCCTGGCGGCATCCACCATGGCTGGCCAGTCTTCCACCGCAGCACTGACCTCGGCCAGCACCTGCTGCAAGGCACTTTCCAGTGCTTTGAGTGTGGCGGGGTCTGACTGGCGGTCGATTTCGAAGTGCATATAGGATTCATGGCGGCAGCCCAGGTCTTCCGGCTCGCAATGGCTTGCATAGCAATGATCGGCATCCCGCGTCAATGCAACGACCGGGTGTACGATCAGGTGAATGGTCAGGCCACGGGTGTTGAGCGCCAGGCTGATGGAATCCACCAGAAACGGCATGTCATCGTTGACGATCTCAACGATGGTGTGGGTGCTTTGCCAGCCATCTGCTTCGAAATCCGGGTTGTAGACGCGCAGTATGGCTTGGCCTGGCGCGCGCTGACGGCCCAATTGCCAATGGCTGCAGGCTGCCCCGTACAAATCCAGGGGGTCACGGCTGGCAATGTCCTCGTCAGCGACATCGGCATAGTAGTGGGCGATGAATGGTGCCAGAACGGACTGCATTTCCGGCGACAGCGTTTGGGCCGCACATTCCTGAATCTGATCGATTACACGATTCTTATTGATATTGTGAGTAACAGACATCACCAGCTCCAAACTTGGCTGACTGCAATTTAATGGGGCGTCGTGCAAAGGGTACTGAGCCTGAACATCATATCTCCTCATATACTGATTTGCATATGAAGACAGAAACGTTTCACTATAGCCCATTCCGTGATCGGCTGGGCGGCATGGTTGCCTCAGTCTGGCATTAGACAACTCGCCTGAAAAAAGGTATTGCCCAATGTCAAATATCGGTAATCTTCTGCTGCATTTTGTGCACAGGGTTTACAAAATATCGGGTTCCTATGACGTTAAATCAAGAGGCATATCAAATGGGTTTTTTCAAGTGAAGCCGGATGAATGACACGGTGCCAGCGACCCGAAGCGGCGGTGTGCCACTCATGGCATGGTCAAGGGGAGGCCGCAGGCTGTACGGCACCGCCATACGGGTGGGGGCTGAGGTGGAAAGGCACCTGCTCAGTATGCAGCCGGAACCTAAGCCTCACGCAGTGCATCGACTATTTTCATGCGTGCGGCGCGAATGGCGGGTAGAAAGCCGCCGATCAAACCCATGATGAGCGCGAAGAGCAAGGATTGTATGGTGATGGCCGGGCTCAGCTCGAAGGTGAAGGCGAGCTCCGAAAACGTCTGGAAATTGGTGGTGGACAGGGACAGGAATTGCAGTGTCGAAGCCAAGGCCAGCCCCATCACGCCACCCAACAGGGCCAGGGCCATCGATTCCAACATGAATGCGGCCAACACGCTGCTGCGCTGGAAACCCAAGGCGCGCAAGGTGCCGATTTCACCGATGCGGTTTGCGACAGAGGAATACATGGTGATGGCTGCGCCAATCATGGCACCCACTGAGAAGATAATGGAGATGGCGATGCCAAGCACATTGATGAACAGTGCGATCTGTTCTGACTGATCGGCGTAGAAGCGTGTCTCCCGCTTGGCCTCCAGCGTGAGTTGGCGGTTGTTTTCCACCGCTGCCTTGAATTGATCGAAGTGGTCGCTGTCGGCCAGCTTGGCGATGACGGCGGAGAACATGGTTCGCCGGAACGCCTGCATCATCTGGTCGCGATCCCCCCAGATCTCTGAGCTGAAGGCTGTTTTACCCGCATCAAAAATACCGACGATACGCCACTCCCTGCCACCAAACCGTAACGATTCGCCCAGCCCGGCGCCCGTGAATTTGTCAGCAATCGCTTTACCGACCATTACTTCATTGCTGTCGGGCCTGAACAGCCGACCTTCGATCAACTGGACCTGTGGCCGCAAAGCCAAGCCAACCGGCTGGATGCCTCGTGTGACAACGTTGGCTGCAATGCCGCTGGATCGTTTGGGCAGCGTGATCAACACCACCGCTTCTTTCGACACCTGCGGGTGGCCATCCCGCCCGACAGCAATCAGAGGGTTGGCTTCGACAATGCTGGCTTGGTCGCGTGACACCCCGCTTTGTACTTCAGTTTGTGACGAAGCGCGGATCAGCACCACATTGTCTTTCGAGCCGGTCTGTACCAGGGTCTGTTTCAGCCCGTTGGACATCATCAACACCGCAGCGAAGACAAACACCACCATCCCCATGCCAGCGGCAGTGAAGAGCGTGGTCAGCTTGCGCACGGCCAGGTTGCGGACAATGTATCGGAACGGGATCTTCATCACACCAGCTTTCTCAGGCCATCCACGATCTTGGTCCGCCCCGCTTGCCACGCTGGCAGCAGGGCCGACATGAAGGCAATGGCAACGGCCCCCCCCAGTTGTAACAGGCGGGTTTCCACCGAAATATTGAAGACCGGAAAAAAGGCCGATACTGGTTTGGCGAAGGCCGCAACGACCGGGCCAGTCAGCAGGATGGCCATGCTGGCGCCAACCGTGACCAACAGCATCGACTCCAACGCAATCAGGGTGCGGATGACGCCAGGGGTGAATCCCAGCGCCTTCATGGTGGCATATTCGGCTGTCCGTTCGCGGGCGGACATGGCCATGGTGTTGGCCACCACTGCCATGATGATCAGGATGACCACATACGACACCAGCTTGATCGCATCCACCACCGTTTGCAGCATGGCCACAAAGCCCAGTTGAAAAGCCTTCTCGGTTTCTGTCAGGGTTTCCGCCAGTGAGTTCTTGAATTCGCGATCGATGGCTACGGACACCGGCCCGGCGTTGGCAGGGTCGTCAATGCCCAGCACGAAGGCCCCCACACGGTTGCTACGACCCGGGGCGAGCTGCTCCAACCGGTCATTGAGCAGGCCCCAGTGGAAGTAGAAGATGTTGGTATCGGTATTGCGCTGCCGGCCCTCGAAAATGGCACGGATCACAAACGGGTAGTTGCCAGGGTAGATGGTGCCGCGCAGCGGGATCACGTCCCCCACCTTCCAGCCAAACCGGTCGGCCAGCTTGCGTCCGACGGCGGCCCCGCGTTTGTCGCGCAGGAAGTCATGGTATTGATTGGGCTCGAATACAAACTCGGGATACAGCGAAAAGTAGGTTGGCACATCGACTGCGAACTGCGGGAAGAAGTTGGACTCATCGATATAGACACCGCCAAACCAGTTGGTCCACGCGACGGTCTGCACGCCCTCAACCTGACGGATGCGGTCTTTGTATGCCAATGGCAGCGAAAACACCAGAGAGACAGCATTACGTGTGACCAGTCGAGCGTCTGATGCGGCATCGACACCTGCATACCAGGCATCCACCACTGTGCGTAACAGGCCGAATGCCAAGATGGCGACGACGATTCCCAATGTGGTCAACGCGGCCCGCAGCCGGTGGCGGAAGGCGTTGCGAAACGACATGCGCACAAAGAAGAGCAACATGGCTTGGAAGGGATGGGCGTGAAATGGTTGCAAGCATAGCGCAGCTTGGCCCCAAACGGCGCTCCGTTTGCGGTTTTATTGCACGCCGCCTGGTGGGCTCATGAGCTGGATGCGACGGGCTTTGATCCGTTGCGGATGATGAAATGTGTCAACTGGGCCTGAAACAGTATCTTTTTTTGAAACAAGCCGCGAACTTTTTGATTTCCAGCCTGACTACATATTTGTATGCGCTTGTGGAATGTGGCTGAGCAGGTCGCAAATGCCAGCTTCAACAGGCTCGAACGATGTCCGACATGGTTGATATGGCATATGGCGTAAATAAAATTGATTACGCCATGCAAATGTATGGCAGATGCGGTCTTTTCTGTCGAAAGCAGTGGCTGATCTGTAGCGCAGACATGATAACGAAACAGCTCGGGTCATGAGTCCGTGCCGAAGAACCCAGGCTGGGGCAGCACTATGCAAGCCCCTTGTTCAAATCGATCGCCTTGGCGACTTAAAATAAAACGAAATGTATGGCAACCATCAAAGATGTCGCTCGGCACGCCAGTGTGTCGATTGCAACCGTTTCACGTGTGATCAATGAACCCGATAAGGTCAGAGAGCTGACACGTAAGCGGGTCGAAACCGCAATGCAGGTCTTGTCGTTTTCCCGTAATGCCTTGGCTGCGTCGTTGGTGACACGACGAACCGGGTGCATCGGTCTGATCGTGCCGCATCTGGCGGGGGCCTTTTATACACCATTGATCAGCACGGTTGAGCAAACCGTGCGTGCGGCAGGCAGCCATCTGGTGATCAGTTGTGGCAACAGTACGCAGGATGAGGTGCTGGCGGCGTTGCGTTTTCTGAAACAGCGATCGTGTGATGCCATCATCGTCACGCCGGGGGCGTTGGATCAGGACTCTCTGGGCACCTTGCTGGCAGCGCATCCCAATGTGCTGGTGGTACACCGGCTGGTGCCAGGGTACGAGCATCGATGCGTGGTGGTGGACAATCACCAAGGCGCGTTGCTGGCGACCGAGCACCTGATTGCACAGGGCCACCAACGTATTGCTGCCATCACCGGCCCGCGTGACAACCCAGAGAGCGCCGACCGGCTGCGTGGCATGCTGAATGCGTTGATACAAACAGGTCTGCCCGTTCCAACATCTTATCTGTATGAAGGGGATTTCACCCAGCAATCCGGCCTGTGTGGGGCGGCGGCCTTGATGGCTTTGCCAGAGCCACCGACGGCCCTGTTTGCCTTCAATGACCAGATGGCGCTGGGGGTGGTGGATTACTGTAAGCGCCATGGCGTGAGTGTGCCGGATCAATTGTCGGTGATGGGGTTTGACGATGTGGAGTTCTCGGATCTGGTGTCACCGAAACTGACCACCATCCATCACCCGGTTGAGGCAATCGGTAAGACCGTGGGCCTGCTCGCTTTGAAGCTGGCCAAGCAGCAGCCCGCTTTGGGTGAGTCGTTCGTGATATCGCCCAGCCTGACCTTGCGGGAATCGGTGGGGGCCCTCAACTGAGCCGCTGATTTACGGTTGTGTGAGTCGGCCATGGCTCACACAGCACGGCCATTGCGTCGATTATGAGCCGAATTTCCCATATGCCTGGAAATCGGTGAAGTACAACAACATCTGCTTGTTGTTGACCTTGACTGGGAAGTAGAGCTGATAATTTCCACCCGTTGCTTCAAAGCGGGGCAGATTGTGCTTGTTGTCAAAGACGGCCTGAAGGTAGTCACGCTCATCTTTGGTCATCGGCTGAATGAGCTGCTGCCGTTCAAGTTTCTTACTGTCTGATTCCGTCCAGTGCTGGCCAAACATCAGGAATACCCGCCTTCCTTCGATCTGATCCGGCATCAACAATTTGACATTGGGAAGGTGGCGATCGATGCGCTGGATGGTGCCAATGATATTGGCTGCGCGCGCCACATAGGCCGGGCTGAATTCATAGTCGGTCAACATGCCCAGCTCGCGTCGATTTTCCTCGACCAATTGCTCGGCGGCCTGAATCAGCCTGATCTTTTTGCGGTGAGCCGACATGGCATCTCCTGCCAGCAGCCCCAGTGCAATCACCGGAAAGCTCACTGCCAGCAGGAGCTTGTTGCGGGTAGGCCAGTGCCACGTGGTTTGCTGGTCTTCATGTTGCTTCGCAATCGCTGCCGAGATTTTTGACAGGTTGGACATCACATTCAATACCACGGCCCCACCCAGCAGCGCAAAAATACCCAACACGCTGAACAGAAATGTCTCGGTCAATCTCTCCTTGAATATCTTCAGATCAAAAATGGTGGACAGCGCAAAGATGAAAAGCCAGTAGATCAGTGCAATCAAAGCATAACGGGCGATTCGATTGGTGCTTCGGATCAGGAAGTCGTGATTCATACCAAAGGCATGCAAAAGACAGTCAGTATAGTGACGAACAGGCCATTTGTCATACAGACATCATGTTGGTTGGGGCGGGGCGGTTGGGGGGGAAAGCCTTATGGATGGACTTGGTAGGCAGGACCCGGCTTGGGTATGATCACGGTTTATGTTGCAGGATTGTCCAATGAGCTACTTCAAACATCATGTCTTCTTCTGCACCAACCAGCGGGCGTCCGGCGAAACCTGCTGCAATGCAAGGGGGGCGTCTGAGCTACAGGCGTATGCCAAAGACCGTGTCGCCAAACTGGGCCTGAAAGGGCAAGGGAAGTGTCGCATCAACAAAGCGGGTTGTCTGGATCGCTGCGACCATGGCCCGGTGATGGTGGTCTATCCCGAGGCGGTCTGGTATACCTATTTTGATCAGGCTGATATCGATGAAATCATTGATGAGCACATTGTCAATGGCCGTGTCGTGGAGCGCCTGAAACTTGATTAAGCCACAAACAATAGAATGGATTGCCGGGCCAGTGGGCAGCTTGGAAACGATCGTCATTCCCCCGGCTGGCGAGATGGTGGGCATTGCCGTGCTGATTCACCCCAACCCGACCCAAGGTGGCACCAATACCAATAAAGTTGTGCAGATGATGGCCAAGGTGGTCTCCAAACGTGGTTATGTCGCTTACCTGCCCAATTGTCGGGGTGTCGGGCAAAGCGAGGGTGAATACGACTGGGGCAATGGTGAAACGGACGATGCCTTGGCGGTGATCCAATATGCCAAAGGTCAGCATGGCGACTTGCCCTTGTTATTGGGGGGGTTCTCATTCGGCACCCTTGTTGTTTCTCAGGTCAGACAGCGTGTCGAGGCTGAGAAGCTGATTCTGGCGGGCCCAGCCTGCAAGCGCTTTCCGGTGGCGGCGGTTCCAAAAGATACCTTGGTGATCCACGGCGAAGAGGATGAGGTCATTCCATTGGCCGATGTGCTGGACTGGGCCAGGCCGCAGGCATTGCCCATCGTCGTGGTACCCGGTTGCAGCCACTTCTTTCATGGCAAATTGACGCAATTGGCCGATGTCATCGAGCGACATTGGTGAGCGGCCTTGACCCAAGGCACCCATGCTACCTGTGCCCGGCGTGATGGCTGGCCATAGGGCATGGGTCTCGCCGTGGATTCAGCACTGACCTGATCGGGAGAGGACTCCACCAGGCAAGAGAAGCACTGTTTCACCGCAGCAGCCAGGTCGGCTGACTGGTGTTGCCAAGGCCGCGCACTGGCCATTTAATAATGGCTGTATTAATATGCAGTCATGTCGCATCATGATTCTATCAAAGGCCGTGGCTCGGCCTACAATCCACTCATCCGCTTTGATCGCCTGACAAGGGAAGCGGCGATGCCCGATTGGCCTGGCGACGACGCCGAGCCCACTGCCATCAAGACGGAGCTGATCTGGCAAGAGGCCAAATCCGCCATTACACGGAATCAATCCCCGGACATCTACTTCAGTCAATCCATCAACCCTTACCATGGCTGTGAGCATGGCTGTATCTACTGTTATGCCAGACCCAGCCATGCCTATTGGGGCTATTCGGCAGGGCTGGATTTCGAAACCCGTATCATCGCAAGACGCGGGTTGGCAGACAGATTACGCCACGAGCTGGCCAAGCCAGGTTATCAGTGCGAGCCGATCTGCATCGGTGCCAACACCGATTGCTATCAACCCGCCGAAAGACAATTGGGCTTGACCCGCCAGCTGCTGGAAGTCCTGCTTACCCATCGGCACCCTTTAGTGATCATCACCAAAAATGCGCTGGTCGAGCGTGATCTCGATGTGCTGCAAGCCCTGGCTGCACAACAGCTGGTACAGGTCTATATCTCGATCAGCACACTGGATGCTGAAACAGCTCGATTGCTGGAGCCCCGCGCCAGCGCACCTCATCGGCGCTTACAAACGGTAGAAACATTGAGCAAAGCCGGGGTGCCGGTGGGTGTGCTGTGTGCGCCGATCATTCCTGCGCTGAACGATCATCAGATCGAACAGATTTTGCCCGCAGTGGCGGCTGCGGGCGCGGTGATGGCCAGCTATGTCCTGCTCCGGCTGCCATTGGAAATCAACGAGCTGTTTAAAGACTGGTTGCAACGCCACTTTCCGCAACGTGCGGAGCATGTGATGAGCTTGATACGACAAATGCGTGGCGGGAAGGAAAACAACGCCCAATTCGGTGAGCGCATGCGAGGCACTGGCATTTTCGCGGACTTGATACGTAGCCGCTTCGAATTGGCTTGCCGTCGCCATGGGCTGGGACGGCGGCACATGGATCTGAACTGCGGATCATTCTGTGTCCCAGGGCAGGCGAAACAGTTAGATCTTTTCTAGGCGGGATTGAGCAGGCTAAGTACCGCTCGGTGGCACAATTTGGCAGCTGACGGGAGGCCCGTGCGAACCAGAAAAGGGCACTGATCGCATCTGCATGACCAAACCATGAGTCAAACATATGCAATCTGCACCACCGGGTATTTACGAAGACCAATGATGTAACAGGCACCACTGGTCTTCCCGGGTCGTGTACGCTACGCCTTAACCCCGCCCAATATATTGGCACGATGCTGGAGAGGGCTTCTGATGCAGATTGCACATCGATACGACACGCTGAATGCCTAACCAATCAGCGGCCACCAGCGACGGTACAGAGCCCGGTCTGTGCCGCGTGCGAAGCAGTCTATGCGGTGTGGCCCCCAGCTGACGCACCTTGGCGCATCCAGAATAGTTCCCCCAAGGCTCTCCCAGCCATACCAGTTCGAACCATTCCACCAGCGGTGGTACATGGCTCGGTCGGTTCCACGGGCAAAACAGTTGAGGCGATTGAAGCCCCAACTGACGCAATTCGGTGTTTCCAGTAGCGTCCCACCAAGGTAATGCCAACCGCCCCAGCCTGATCCATTCCACCAGCGCTGATACATGGCACGGTCAGTGCCACGGGCAAAGCAGTCGAGACGGTTTGGTCCCCAGCTGACGCAGTTGGGTGCATCCAGTAGCGTCCCACCCAGATTTTCCCAGCCGCCCCAGCCCCAACCATTCCACCAGCGATGGTACATGGCCCGGTCAGTCCCTCGCGCAAAACAATCAATGCGGTTTGGCCCCCAGCTGACGCAATTGGGCGTTTCCAGAATCGTCCCGCCAAGGTTATGCCAACCACCCCAGCTCGATCCATTCCACCAACGCTGATACATGGCTCGGTCTGTGCCCCGCGCAAAACAATCAATACGGTTTGGCCCCCAGCTGATGCAATTGGGCGCATCCAGTAGTGTCCCCCCGAGGTTCTCCCAGCCGCGCCAGCTTGATCCATCCCACCAGCGATGATACATCGCCCGGTCAGTACCTCGTGCAAAGCAATCAATGCGATTTGGTCCCCAGCTGACACAGCTGGGGGCCTCCAGAATCGTTCCGCCAAGGTATTCCCAGCCACGCCAACTCGATCCATCCCACCATCGGTGATACATGGCCCGATCCGTACCACGCGCAAAGCAATCTATGCGGTTTGGGCCCCAGCTGACACAGTTGGGTGTTTCAAGGATCGTCCCGCCCAGATATTCCCAGCTACTCCAAGACACCGGAGATGCCCCCGCAGATGGCATATTGCCAAATGCAGTGACCGACAACGCGATCAGCCACGCAGAGGCCTGTTGCCTGCGCCCTGAATGGCCACCACTCTTGCTGCCTAACTTGGTCATTTTCGTCTCCTTTACCTAAAGAACATGACCACAGGTGCCTGTCAGACACCTACCTTGATGCCCTTCATCACTGGCAGGTCTGCTGATGTACCGTCTGCTCAATGGTGTGATCAGCAAATCAGCACGATGTCCGGGCTATCTTCAATAAGCTGGGTTGTGAATCAGGAGATGCATGTCATACATGCATGGATATGTTTATTGCCGCTTTGGTGTGGTGATGAGTCAGCCTGTGATTTCAATTCACAGTTTTCGGTGTCAGATTAGCGCTGAATTTTTTTGAAATCAATGGATTATTTTTTTATATTCGATCTTCATTATTTTTAAAGATGAATATTTAAAGTGGTTGAAAAGGCTCTATGCTACAACTGAGATTTCGCATATTAAAGATAGCAATTGATGATTTGAGTGGCAGCAAAATTTATACCAGTGAGTGACATGGAATAGATATTAATGCATCGCATTTTATATATCTAAATATTCAAAATAATCAAGTTGGAATTGAGTGCCGCAGCGCAGGTTGCGTACTAGCTGAATTGGTTCGGCTGGTAGCGGGTGAGTCGCATAGTCATGGGCTGCGATTGCCCTGTAGCTTGGCCCACGAAGGGTGCTGTTGCATAAATCCTGAATCGGGCGATGCTCCCCTTTACCCCAACGGATTTACGCCAAAGCTACCGTGCACGGACGGCCCAGCATGCTGAAGT
>NZ_JACHHY010000028.1 GCF_014202905.1 Chitinivorax tropicus
CTTCGGCATAGAGGCGATCCACCCGCTTGTGATTCACGACCTCTCCAGCCTGACGCAACTTCAGATAGATCATCCCGGCCCCGTAGCGCCGGTGGCGTTGGGCGAGCGCGATGATCTTCCCCTTCAGAGCAGCATTCCGGTCAGTCACCGGTTGGTAGCGGAAGGCACTTGTGCGCATGCCAATGACCCGGAGCGAGCGCCGCTCGCTGAGTCCCTGGTCAATCATGTAGCGCACTAGATCACGCCGTGACGGTGCGCTCACCACTTTTTTCTCAAGGCCTCTTTCGTGACCTCGTTCTCCAACAGCGATTCGGCCAGCAACTTCTTCAGCCGCGTGTTCTCTGCTTCCAATTCCTTCAGGCGCTTGGCATCCGAAACGCTCATTCCGCCAAACTTGCTGCGCCAGAGGTAGTAACAGGATTCCGAAAAAGCATATTTGCGGCACAACTCTGCAACCGGCAAGCCCGCTTCGGCTTCCCGCAGGAAGCCAATGATTTGTTCTTCACTGAAACGTTTCTTCATGTCCAATCTCCTGTCGCTTGGGATTGGACTCTCAAGTCAGGCGCTACTCAATTCCGGGGGGACGTCGATATTGACAACCGCCATTTCATAATCAAATGCCGCATTGAGTGATGTTTGTGATGCATCAACACGTGCTCGTATGCGGGCTTCCATGTTGGCGGCAACATGTAGAATGCAATGCCATGGTGATTCACAATATCGGTAGATAGGAGACGATGCATGCTGAGCATACCTCGATTGTTACGTGAAATTGGCCGAGGACGTGATGGTGCTCGTGATCTGGATGAGGCTGAGGCCTATACGCTATTTGCCGCAATGCTGGATGGCGGATTGGATGCGCTGGAGCTGGGTGCGGTCTTGATTGCTTTTCGCATGAAATCTGAATCCAAGGCAGAGCTGCTTGGCTTTTTCCGTGCCTGCGAAGATCGGTTGATCCGCCTGCGCAAACCCAGTGGGAAGCTGCTGCCGGTGATCATTCCAAGTTATAACGGTGCACGGCACCAGGCAAATCTGACGCCGCTTCTAGCATTGTTGCTGCAACGATTTGGGGTACCCGTGCTGGTGCATGGGCCACTGGAAGGCATGGATAGAGTCGGCACAGCCTCCATTTTCCGCGAATTGGGGATCTTGCCGTGTGCCACGCTGGCCAAAGCACAGGATGCGCTGGATAAGACAGGGTTGGCCTTTGTCCCGACCCAGGTGACAGCACCAGGATTGAATAATCTGCTTGCCTTGCGTGCCAGACTGGGGGTGCGCAACAGCGCGCACAGCTTGGTCAAGATGATCGATCCAATAGAAGGCGACAGCGTCCGCCTGGTCAGTGTCAGTCACCCCGAGTACCTGATCAAGATGCGTGATTTCTTTGTTACGAATCGAGCAACTGCCTTGTTGCTCCGAGGCACGGAAGGAGAAGCTTTTGCCAATCCCAAGCGGCGCCCCCAGATGGAATTATTCAAGAATCAAATGCATCAAGTATTGTTTGAAGCGGAAAGCGGACCGATTGCCCAATTGCCCAGGTTGCCGGAGTCAATTGATGCTGATGCCACTGCCAAGTGGATTCGCCAAGCGTTGAATGGTCAGGTGCCATTACCCACCCCGCTGGTCAATCAGCTGGCATGCTGCCTATATGCTTGTGGTTATGCGGCAGATTTGAATCAGGCGAAGGCCATTGCCGCAGTGGAAACCAATCATTTCGTATCTACATAGGCAACTGCTCACCCGCTTGATGGGCATTGGGCATGTAGGCCATGCTGAGGTTTCTTGCCCTCCCCCAGAATCAGCTCAATGCGAAGCAAAAAACCGTGTCAACGCCTGATTTGAGGAAGGACTGTCATGAATTTGATTGGCTGGGTGGCGATAACGGGGTGTATTGCTGCCACCCCCTTGGTACTTGGCACCTGGCGCCGTCGCCGCCATAGGCGCAGAGCACAGTTTCTACGCCAGTATGAATTCCCGAAATCGCTGATCGTGCGATTTCGCAACAACCGACCAGAGCTGACTGAGCACCAGCTCAAACAGGTTGAGGCTGGCCTGCGCCAATATTTTCGTATCTCACAACGGTCAAATCGCAAATTGGTCGCCATGCCCTCCAAGGTAGTGGACGAGCTATGGCATGAGTTCATTCTGCATACCCGCAATTATCAGGATTTTTGCCGGAAGGCCTTTGGCTACTTTTTGCATCACACTCCCGCAGCCTCAATGAGCAGCCCAACCACTCAGCAACACGCCATCCGCCGAGCCTGGCACCTGGCCTGTTTCGACGAGGGCATTCCTGTCCACAGCACCCAGCAGGTTCCTCTCATTTTCGGTTTGGATCTTACACTGAGTATTGCAGGTGGTTTTTATTATGTGCCTGACTGCCGGGCGACCAACTCAGCGCCGGGGAGTGATGGCACAACAAACACTCTTTATTGCGGCGCTGACGTAGCGGGGGGCGATGGCGATGCAGGCGGCGGTTTCATCAACGATGCAGATGACAGTAGCCGTAGCTCGTCTGGTTGCGGTGGTGGTGATACGGCTGGAGATAGCGATGGGAGTGGCTGTAGCAGCAGTAGCTGTGGTGGTGGCTGCGGGGGCGGAGGAGATTGAGGCCATATGAATCAGCCTCATCCACCAACACCCTTTGTCTGCAGGAGCGCAGGCCTGCAGCCCCTAGATCAACAGATGCTTATGTCCACTGCTTGATTTTTCTTCCCTCACTGTCAGTAAATGAGCCTACGACAATGATGATCAAGTCAATCAGCGCCCAAATGCCCAACCCGCCCAGTGTCAATAGCTGAAGGATGCCGGTACCGACCTTGCCAACGTAGAAACGATGTATCCCAAAGCACCCAAGGAAAAAGCACAGCAGCATTGCCGGAAGAATGCGTTTGTCGGTAACAAGTTGGGCGGCTGGCTGTGGCGCACCACATCCAGGGCAAGCAAGAGCGCTGCTGTGGATCTGTTTTCCGCAGCCATTGCAGCTGACCAACTGATATACGCTGGTAGTACTCGTCATAAATGATTCCTGTGCTGTGAAGTTGGCGGCCTGCCCAAAAGGCATGGCAGAGTTATCCATTTGACCCGGCAAGAAAGATAATCACCAAGTAATAAATTTATTAATTTTTATATACCACACATAAAATGCAATGACTTACATGGCAATCCAACCTTCCCCCTCAAATCCAAGTCATTGATTATTAAAATAATAAAAACATCCAATAGATAATCCATTTATCAAAAGGCTGCATACAACCCTGCAATACATATTCCCTGATTCATATTGATAATTGAATTATGCGTATCTGACTATGAATGCAGTATTAACGCATGTTGAAACTTGCATATTTGATACGAGGCCGCAGGATGCATGCTTGGAGTGCCGAGTCTGATGCGAAACGGGCTTTGAAATCCATTGAATACATGATTGGCTCAGTCGATGTGAGCTGACCGCAGTCCACCCTCTGAGGGAGCGATCATTGCTTCCTCATTCATAGATGCTTGGCCGCCAACCGGCTCCCGCATTAGCGTGTGTCTTGGTTCATTGATGTCCATCAGTGATTCGCAGGTGCATCACACATATCAGGCGTGCTGGTTGACCAGGTGCCGTGGCCTACTTTGATGCGGTGGGTACATGACATTGGTGATGAAAAACACACTGGCCACTCAACCGCTCACAAGCAAGTATGCCACCCATACTGATCCCACAGGGCTGGTACGGCGCGTTTATATGAGTTGTAAACCGTGTCAGATGATCTGGCCGCACCCACCAATGATCGTCATGATCTGTTCGCCTTATCCAAAAACCTTGATGCAAGGTATGAGAAATATGGCCGTTTGGTAACCTGACAGGTGCCTATCACTATTCATGCAGGCTTGATTTGCTTGCCCAAATTTTGCCGCACATTCAATCCCATCAAGCGCCCCCACCCAAAAAGCCAATTATTTCAACCGCAACGCCAAGCTGAGTAACAGTTTGATCTGCGAATATATACAATTTATCATTAGTACAAAAAATCTGAATTAATAATTAAATCGTTGACGCAATATTGGTAACATGCGAATAATAATTGCAACCGCCAATAAGCCTGGTAATATGCGAATAATAACTACAAGAAGCAAATAAATGGAGATGACAAATATGATTCGCCTTAAATCATCAACCTCTAATTATGGCAACTATCGCCAAGATCAATCCTCCATGAGAAATAGTATGGAGCTGGTGAGAACAATCATCCGAAGCAGCGGACAGCCTATGCCATTTCGCAAAAATTCATAAAAAATTCAATTAATACAATTGATTATATCAATGCTGCGTTCGAGATGACGGTGAAGATCGACGCTCAACCTGGTTGGTGGTTGGCTTTCTACATCTTGAGGCAGTGTGGATGGCATGGCTTGCCTTTTGATTGATACAGTCAATTACACCGCGTAAATATGCTTTTTATTTATTGAATGAAATTATATTCGCATGATTGAATTTCAATACTATTTCAATCTGAACAATCAAATGCAACCACCATCATTCACTGCTCATTGTTAATCAGCAAGATTCAACAAGTTGCATGAACGAGCTGGTCGATTGGTGGATTCATTGCTTATGACTCGGCATGTCGATGTCGATTGAATCAGCCTGCATAGATTGCGGGGCTGGGTGGCGTATTGCCACCTGGAAGCAGCAGATCAACCTGGTACTGCCGTCTGATCGGCAGCAGGGGGAATGTCTTGGATCAGGAATTTGTCCAGGCTTTGACTATTGCCAATAGAAGTAGATGGATCAAGGAGAAAACATGAAGAATTCAAAAGCGGTAGCCGAGAAGAATACGGCCTTGAGTGCGGTGGCGGATGTGGCTTTGGTCAAGCAGGTAAAGCTCAAATCCGATGGGGCAACAGTGCATGATGCGGGTGAAACGCAGTGGTGGTTCGATGCGCGTGGTTGCCAGGATACAGCTTTGCTTGATGCGGTGGAAAAGAGCAACTGTACCCATCTGGTATTGAATGTTGAGCAGTTGCCGTCGATGCACACCCATAAGCAGCGTGTGGTGTGGATTGACCACCTGACACAGCTGGAGCAGTTGGACCCACAGGTCTGGGTATTCACGCAAAGTGAGGAAATCCGCCTTGCTGCGGTGGCGCGACAGCATAAGGCCGGGTTGTTGATCAATGTAGAAGATTTACAGGCGGAGTTTCCATATTGCGTCACGGTTTGTGAGCGAGGGGATGATTTTGTGGTGATCGACATCACCCACGCCACTTATATCCCTTATGAGTTGATGCTCGCCAAGGCGGAGGGGACGCACACCAAGATTCTGCGGAGTGTGCCCATCAAGGGGTTACAGAACATCGTCGAGGATGTGGATCAGTCGCTGAATGCATTTGCCACGATGGAACAAGGTGTAGGTGTGCTGTTCAAGACTGACAAGGTCGGCAGCATCCAATCCCTCAGTAAGAATCTGCAGAGCAGGCAATCCAGCCAGATCGGGCTGGTAGAGGCCGAGGTGGTCGAGGTGCAACATACCGGGCTGGGCAACCGGGTGTGTGTTGATACCACATCGATGATGACTGCCGAGGAAGGCATGATCATCGGCTCTACGGGCTGGGGCGGGATTTTCGTGTGCTCTGAGACACATTTCCTGCCACATATGAATCTTCGCGAGTTCCGTGTGAATGCGGGTGCAGTGCATTCCTATATATGGGGCAAAGATGGCTCGGCCCTGTACCTGAGCGAGATGGAAGCCGGATCGGAAGTGCTGTGCGTCAATAAAAATGGCTCAGCGCGGGTGGTATCGGTCGGTCGCGCCAAGATCGAGCGCCGCCCAATGCTGAAAATCAAATGCCGAGTGGCGCTGGACAAAGTGGATAGCCGTATTCGCGATGCAGCCCGCCGTGATGCCACATTGAAGCGCAATGTGACACCGACAGGCGAGTCGATTGCCAGTGCCGACGAGCACTATGTCTATATCAATACCTTTTTGCAAAACGACTGGCATGTACGGGTGATGGGAGCGGATGGCGTGGTGAGGCATTGCACGCTGTTGCAGCCTGGCGACACCGTGATGGCATACATCGATGTACCAGGTCGGCACACCGGCTTGCGCGTGACTGAGCATATTCTCGAAAAGTGAGGTTGGATATGAACATTGGAAAGAAAACCCGGCTGGCCAATCTGTTCCATCCGGTATCTGGGCACTCCCTGATCATCCCCATGGATCACGGCGCGACACTGGGGCCAGTCGCTGGGCTGGTCCACCCGATGCAGACCATTACCAAGCTCTGTGCGGATTTAGAGCTGGTGCAAGGCCTGGTGCTACACCGTGGGGTCATGGAGCATGTGGTGCAGTCCTTATCACCCTATGACACGCCATCCCGCATCCTACATTTGTCTGCCTCGACCACGGTCAGCCCACGCTCAACCGAGAAGGCGCTGGTCGCCAGCGTAGAGGACGCCATCCGGATGGGTGCAGTGGCCGTATCAGTGCACGTCAACCTGGGGGTTCAGGCCGAGCCGGAGATGGTGCGCGATTTTGGTCTGGTCGCATCACGCTGTCGGGAGTGGGGCATGCCGTTGCTGGCCATGATGTATACGCGCGTGGATGGCGTGGTCAGCCAGGCGACACACCACATCTGCAGCGCGGCCCGGCTGGCCGCCGAGATGGGTGCGGATCTGGTCAAGGTGGTGTACCCAGGCTCAGCGGAAGCCATGCGGGAGGTGGTGGAAGGATGTTTCATTCCAGTGCTGATTGCAGGCGGTGAGAAAGCTTCCAATGCCGAGGCGCTATCGATGGTGGAGCAAGCCATGAAAGGCGGCGCTGCTGGGGTGTGCATGGGGCGCAACCTGTTTCAGCAGGCCAATATGGCGGGCTTCATCGCTCAGATTGGGCAAGCAGTCCATGGAATCAGTCACGTAGAAGCCTTGGCCAATCAGGATGCGCAGCACTCTGCGGCAGCCTGAGTCGGCTCTCGATCAGGAGTAAACATGATGAAGGTCGCTGTAATCGGGGCCAGTGGCGTGATAGGGCGTCGCCTGGTCGCCAAACTACTCAAGATGGGTGCCCATGTCCGCTGTATTGCGCGGGCAACCAGTACCCTGCCTACCTGGCCAAATGGTCTATATGAGCGTGTCACGGCGGACATTCTGGACGAAGCATCACTGACTGCCGCCCTGCAGGGGCAGGATGTGGTGATCAACCTGGCTACCAGCATTCCCAATGGCAAAGGAAAGGGAGATTGGCAGCTCAACGATCGAATCCGTATCGAGGGCACACGCAATCTACTGGCGGCACTGGCCCATCATGGCAACCAGTGCCGACTGGTGCAGCAAAGCATCGCCATGCTGCATCAGTCTTCAGAGCTGGTGGATGAGTGCGCAGAGGTCTGCGGGCAGGGGGTGCTGACTTCGGCCTTGGTCATGGAAGCAGCCATCCAGTCATCCGCTGCCCAGTGGGTGCTGATCCGGGGTGGTGCGGTATACGGCCCAGATACGGCGAGGGATGAGGCGTTCTTCCGACGGATTCAACAAGGGCTCATTGCACCACCGGAATCTCCGGGGCGCTATCTCAGCCTGATCCACATCGATGATCTGGTGGGGGCTTTCATGGCAGCTCTGCATCTGCCCTTGCACGAGCCCTACATCGCAGCGGACAGCTCGCCACTGACCTATCGCACCCTGTTCGCCTCGCTGGGACAAGATGGCGAGCATGCGCCCGACGCCACCCCGTTGAATGCGCTGCCATCGTTCCGGGTAAGCAATCAGCGGCTGATGAAACACGGGTGGCGGCCTCGTTACAGCAATGTACTCCAGTATCTGGAGCAGATTGGTGCGATGCATACCGAACAAACAACACGCTTGCTTGAAAAGGTCTCACCGTGACTTCATTGGCAATGACCTTGAATCGATCCTGGATGTTTGTCGGCTGGATCACGATCTTTCTGGTCGGGACGGATCTGTTCATCGTTTCCCCGTTCCTGCCCGCCATCGGGCAAGAGGTGCATCAGCCTGCTGAATCGTTGGCCATGCTGGTGAGCGTGTTCAGTATCGCCTATGCCATCGCCTGCCCGATCCAAGCCAAGTTTGCTGAGCGTTTCGGCGTGGGCAAGGTGTTGCAGTTCGGCATCTTGCTGATCGGTCTGGCCAATCTCTACACCTCGCTGGCGGCAGACTATTCGCACTTGCTGTTGAGCCGGGCGCTGGCAGGGCTGGGGGCGGCATCCATTTCACCGATGATCTACACGTTGACCGCCGAGCGCACGCTGCCTGCCGAGCGGGCTGGCAAGTTGGCACAGGTCAATTCCGGCCTGGTGATCGCACTGGTGCTCGGGGCGCCGTTTGGCCTGCTGTTGGGCACGTTCTCCGGTTGGCGGTTGGTATTTGCCGGCTTGGCAGTGGCTTTTCTGCTGGTCCTGCCCATCAATAACCTGGCTTGGCAGGCAGAAACAGCGCCCGCAGGTAGGCGAGGCACGACCGGGCGGGTTGCTACGCAGGAAAAGCTGTCAGATGCAGTCCGCTTTTTCGCCTGCATGATCTGCTGGTCTGCTTGTGTCTATGCCACTTATACGCTGTTGCCAACAGCTATGAGCAGTGAATACCAGGTCAAGGTCTCGACGTTGGCCAGCCTGCTGACCAGCTATGGTATCGGCGCGGCGCTGGGCGGCCTGCTGGGCGGCAAGCTGGCTGATCGGATCGGCCCGGCCACTATGGTCCGGCTGGCATTTGCAATGATGGCGGTCACGCTGGGGGTGCTGTATTTCACCTACCCGCTTGGGTCAGTCAACGCCTTGCTGATCAATCTGTTCCTGATCTCGCTGGTGGCCTATGGCTTTTTCCCTGCCTTGCAGGCATGCGCTGCACAGCGTTTTACCGTGCGCCGCCCGACAGTCATGGGATTCCTCAGCAGCAGCCTGTATGTCGGCATGACGACAGGGGCAGCGGTAGGTGGGCAATTGTTTGGCCACTCCGGCATGACCCAGGTGATCCTGTTCTCTACCTCCATGGCGTTGATCGGCCTGGCCATTGCCTCTGGCATCTCAAACCAGCCGACGCCGACAGCGCGCACCCAATAATTCGCGATGGAAAGATACACGATGACAACGCATTTGATCTCACCTCACACCCGGGCGATACGCGAATCGCTATATCACGACCACACACTGGGCATTGGCAACTTCCTGTTCAAAGTTCTGGCCCAGCCGGTGGATGCGCTCAGCGTGCTGTTCTCGCTGGAGCAGCCGTTCGTCGCCCCACGCGGCAAGGCTTATGAGACGCTTTCCCTGCAAGACCTGTACGCTGTCGTGGCAGAGTTGGCAGCTTGGTACCAGCAGCGGGGGGTGACACCTGGGCAGATTGTGTGCACCTACACTGCCGAAGGTATTTCACAATTCCTGCATTTTCTGGCGCTGACCAGCATCCAGGCAATTCCCGCACCGGTGAACTGCCGGATGAGGCCCGATATCACCCTGCTATATCACCAGAAATATCGGTTCGATCATCTGGTGTATGAGCAACATGGCAACAGCGACACATTCCAAGTGCTGTGCCAGGGCGTGGACAACGTACACCGCTATGGTGAAGCCACGCCAGATCTGCCCTTGCAGCCCAGTGGCGAGTGGCCTGCCAGCTACAACGGCGAAGCCATGGTGATGATCTGCCACAGCTCAGGCACCACTGGTATCCCGAAAGCCGTGTTGTTTGGCCATCAGCAGTTTTTCCATGGCAAGCGCGAGCGGTTACGGGTATTTCTGCAATCGGATCAGGATCGCATGCTGAGTGCCTTGCCACACTCGCACTCGGCAGGGGTCAGTTATCTGATGACCGCTGTCCTGCTTGGCATCCCCACCCGCGTGCTGTCGAGCCTGACCGGCCACACCCTTGGTGACCAGATTGCCCGATTTCAGCCCTCCATCGTGGTCGGGTTCCCCCAAACCTATGGTGCGTTGGCCGAATCGAAACTGCCCGCCCAGGCGTTTCCATTCCTGCGCCGATTCTTCAACACCGGCGACACCGCGCATGAGATGCATATCCGCGCATTGCTGGAAGCCGCACCCAATGCGGCCTTCCACGATGGCTTCGGCGCATCGGAGTTGGGTATGGCGCTATTCAGCAAAGTCTCGACTCGCGGCAATGTCACAACGGGTCGCTGTGTCGGGCAGCCTGTTCCTTTTGCAACCGTGCGCATTCTGGATGACCTGGGCCGCGTGCTCCCCGCTGGACAGATCGGCTACGTGGCGATCCGCTCTCGCACCATCACTCCCGGCTACTACCTCGATGAGCCGCTGACCCGGCGCTGCCAAGCACCCGAGGGTTATTGGCTGACTGGCGATGTCGGCTACCTCGATGAAAATGGTGCCTTCATGCATCTGGATCGTGCGGTCGATGTCATCCGTACCGCCAGCGGCCCAGCCTATACACTTGAGCTGGAAGAACTGGTGCTACGCCAATGTGATGAAGTAGATGTCACCGTGGTCGGCGTGCCCCTCAGCCCGCGCACCTGCGAAATGGTGGTGGCCCTGATTGCCGCTGCACCGGGCAGCGAACGCGAACGCTGCCAGAAGGTGCACGATGCCCTGCGCCTGAAGGTGCCCGCCAATGTACCGGTCTGCGTGGCCAGTCTGGCGCCCAATTCCACGCTACCCCTCGGCGCGACCGGCAAAGTGCTCAAACGCGTCATCCGTGAACGTTTCTGGCAGGATCTGAACGCCTATCGCAATCAGGACCTGAGCGTGTTCGGCCATGTGCAGGACACCGATCCAACACTTACCAACACCACACTGTGCGAGGCCCTGTGATGCTGAACGCCAAAAAGATGCTGGACACCGAAAAGGCCAGACTGATTGAGACTTTACGTACCAATTCATTCCTGACCCGCTGCCGAGCGGGGCAGGTTTCGCTGGATGAGCTGAAATATTTCCTGGTGCAACAAGGCCATTACAGTGCATTTTTCACGCGCTATCTGTGCGCACTGATGGCCAATCTGCCCAGCAATGTGGAGGTCTTCGAATTGGCTGAAAATCTGTTCGAGGAGCTGGGCTTCTCAGGCAGCGATGAAACACCGCATTACCTGATATACCGTAAAATGTTGTCTGACTTTGGCCTGAGCCTGGATCAGAACGAGCCGACATCCGCCACCCGAAACCTGATCGACACCATGTTCGCGCATTGTCGCAACCCACAGCCCAGCATTGGTCTGGCTGCGCTGTGCCTGGGTGCAGAGGCGCTGGTGCCCGCCATATACAGCGACCTGATCACAGGTTTCGAGGCCCACAATGTGGACAAAGCGGCGATCTGGTTCTTCCACCTGCATGTGGCATGCGATGATGGCCATGCGGAAACCATCGAGAACATCCTGGTGGAAATGATCGAAAAAGACTCGGCCCAGATGAATCACATCATTGAAACCGGACAGGCCCTGGTTGCAGCGCGGAGTGCTTTTTTCGATGCCATCGAGCGCAAATTCCAGGTTGAACAAGCAGACGCAGTGGCCTGATGCCAGACACTGCCCGGAGCCTGGCTTCGGGCAGTGCCCATCACCCACCGATGGCGTGACGGGTGGACACAGTTTCCGACAGGTTCGGGAGCCATTGACCGAAGCACCCAGAGCCACTTACGGCGACCTTTTCAACCGCAAGATAGGCAAATCATTGAACCAGTTCAGCAAGGTAAGCCAGATTTGAAAACCATCCACGACACCAAAGCATCGCTGATCGAGGCGGGAAAGCAACAGTTACGCTCGCGTCTGCCCAAGGCCAATTGGTCCGTTCGGCAACAACTGGCGCTGACCTGCCGCATCTTGTTCTCCTATGGGCACGAATCCGGGCTGGCGGGGCAGATCACCGCCCGTACAGGTACGGCAGGCACCTATTACACGCAACAGCTGGGCTACGGTTTTGACGAGATCACGACGCAATCTCTACTGATCGTGGACGAAGACCTGAATGTGCTGGAAGGTGATGGCATGGCCAATCCGGCCAATCGCTTCCACTCTTGGATCTATCGTGCCCGACCTGATGTACAGTGCATCATCCACACTCATCCGCTGCATGTATCGGCATTGTCCATGCTGGAGCGCCCCTTGCAAGTGTCGCACATGGATGCATGCATGCTGTACGACGATGTCGCCTTTCTGGCGAAATGGCCCGGGGTGCCTGTCGGTAATGAGGAAGGCAAGCTGATCAGTGGTGTGCTGGGACAAAAACGGGCAGCGATTCTGGCCCATCATGGATTGGTGGTTGCGGGGCAATCCATTGAGGAAGCCTGTGTACTTGCGGTTCAGATCGAGCGGGCTGCCCGGATGCAGTTACTGGCAGAGGCAGTCGGCACCATCCAGCCCATCGACCCGGCACTCGCTCAGGAAGCACATGACTGGATTTTGCAACCCAGCCGAAGCCAAGCCACTTTCTTCTACTTTGCCCGCCAGATCCTACGTCGCCTGTCGGAAGCAGAAACGGTCGAATTGTTGGCAGAATGAGTCCGGCACACGGGCCATGGACAGGGTGGAATACAATGCGAGGCGGTTTTCCCGTCTCGCATTGTTGCTACAACTCCCGCCAGCAGCAGGGTGTTGCGAGCAGTAGTGGAACGATCATGCCTGACGGCGACGAGCCAGCCACAATGCGCCCACGGCCAACGCGCCCAGCAATGCGGTGTCGGGCTCGGGTACGGTACTTGCCGTCACCGTGGCCGCAGGTATCGAATCGCTACCATGGCCGAAAATCGAGATCCCTACCTGCTGGTTGCTCAATTCCAAACGGAACAGATCACCTGCTGAATCGTTGGTCAGCAGGCTGTTGAATGCCTGATCGAACAACTTGACCGCAAAGGTTGTTCCACTGGTTGCATGCTGCGTCAGCCAATCACCAGACAGCTCCACCTCAAAGCTCAAGTTGCTACCGAATTGCCAAGGCAGCAGCAAATCGCTGTTGGCATCGTTGACCAACAACCAGTCCGCACCTGCCGCAGATACATTCCCCAAGATGTCAGCCGGGCCAGTCTGCTTGCCGCCTTGCAGTTTGCTCACCAGGGCCTTGGCCAAGGGCGAATCGACCAGACCGATCAAGCCAAAGTCGATAAACCCTTGCTGGCTTTCCAGCGTGTGTGTATCCACTGACACCTGATACATCGGCCCTGCCCAGCTGGAGGCCGCCATGCACAAACCAGCCAACCCGGCCAGCACCTGCTCTTTGAATCGCTTCAACATCTTCTTCCCTTTTTTACTTGGCGGCCATGACCATGGCCGATGGCCGCCATCATACAGATTGCTTACAACTGACCGCTATACACGACGGTATTGAATCCGATACGCGCGTTGGTTGGGTTGACAAACAACACGGGGACCGCCACCGATTGCCCTGCATTCAAGTTCTGGAACACCTTGACATAAGGCACGCCGCCAAGCTGACCATTGGCGTTCCGCAAGGTCACACCTGCGGGCAGCGCCTGCAGTGCAACGGCTATCGGTGCATTGATGGCCTGCTTGGCTGTCAGAGTGACCGTGCCCTGATATTGCCCTGTCGCGCGATTGAGACTCAGGCCGGATTGGCTGATGCTCAACTGTGCTGATATATCCACCACCTTGGGGGACAACTTGAGGCGTGCCACTTCCGGATCATGATCACTGGTCTGATCGGAAAATTCACTATTGGTGTGCACGACATCGTACTCTGCCTGTTTGGCCAGGCTATGGCTGACCATGATGTGATCCAGTGCCTGTGAATTGCCTTCAAACACATAGGTGTAACGCTCGCCTGCAGGCAGCAATTCCACCAGATCATGCAGGCCAGCCTGCTTCAGCTTGCCCAGCGCATCAGAGAACTCGAAGTCGTTCATGTCGCCCAGCACCACCAGATTGGCTTGCGGATCAGCAGCCAACAGGCTCTTCACAAAGCCCGCCACGAGTGTGGTCTGTTGATTGCGCTGTACCTCGCTGGAGCGCACGGGCGGCTGGTTACGGCCATACAAGCCCTGGTCACCCCCTTTGGAGTTCAGGTGGTTGGCCACCACGAACACCTTCTGACCGTTGAAACGGAACTCCCCAACCAGCGGCTTACGGCTGGCGTCGAATGACGAATCACTCGGGGAAATACGGCCAGGGCTGAAAGACAACGCAACACCATCTGCCTGCTTGACCACGCTGACCGCTGCTGTGGCGCTACCACCAGCGCGATCCACAAAGGCAACCCGAGCCGGGTTGAATAAGAAGCCCTGGCGGATATTGCCCCCAGGTTGGCCACCATCCTGGTCATCCGCCGGATTGATGGAGCGGAACTGGTAACGCGGGCCACCCGCACGCACTATCGCTTCGATCAGCAGGTTGTAGGTGTCGGTTGCGTCCACAACGGAATCATTGGTTGCACCGTTGTTGTCCTGAATTTCCATCAAACCGACGATATCAGGTGCCTGTAGATTCCGCACAACCTGATTGGCCAGACGATCGAACTTGTTCTGGGAATCATTTGGCGACAGGTTTTCCACGTTGAATGACGCAATGGCCAATTCATCTGCCGCTTGCTTGCGGGTGACTTCCTGCTGCAAATTGCCGCTGATCAGCGGGCTCAATTCCGACAATTGCAATTTGTAATTGCCAAATGCGTAGTTGATCACACCTGTTGCCTGGCCGAAACGATCACCGACATTGACAGTCGGCACTTTCACTGTGCCGTTTTGTGCCATCAGGCGCTCAGGGTTGAAGTCGTCTGCGGCGATGATCACACCACCACGAGGCGTGCGTGTGCTGGCATAGGCGCCACCATCACCCAACAAGACCACCTCTCCGAATTTGTTGGATGGGCTGCTGGCCACGGCATTGTTCAATTGCACACGCATGCCTTCCAGGCTTTCCCAGAAGTCGATGCCATTCACAGCCGGGTTGAATGTGCCCACCGATTCAATATCACCAGCGGGGCCGGCGTAGATCGCCTTGGATGGCGGGATACGTCCACCACTACCGATCACCATCGCTGCTGGCAGCGGATTACCACTTGACACCCGCTTGACAGTCACACCAGTCAGCTGTGTCGTTGTCAGGTTGTTGGTACCGGTCGGGCCCCCTGCGCGGAACTCCGCCACCTTGCCGGTCACGGTCACCGCGTCACCTAACTGTACAGTCGGTGCGCTGCTGGTGAAGACGAAGATGCCTTCGGAAGTGGCTGCATCGTTGTCTGGCTGCGGGTCTTGCATGAAAAAGCCATTGTTGACCACCATGGTCACCACGCCAGGCACGTTACTGACGGGTTTACCGTTCAAGGGCGAGATATGTGCACGCCCCTGAATATCACGGATGCGGGCAGTTGCGCCGCCATTGTCGCCGCCGCCGTTATCACCACCACCGCCATTGTCACCGCCCCCATTCGCGCAGTTGACCACCGCAGTACTACGGTTGCGTGGGGCCGGGGTGCCAGCAGCAAAGTCCGCTGCATTATTATCAGTATCGGTACAGCCATTGGCACGGCGCAGGGCCGCGCTGCTATTGCTCAGCGCTGCAGCGGCAGCACCTTCAGCACTGCTGGCCGCGCCGAAGCCGACAAAATCCACCACTTGGCTGTTCGGCAGGCAATTGCTGCTGCAAGCGAGCAAGGCGGTGGTGTTCACCAGAGCGACTTTGCCGCTGGTGGATGACATATTGATGGTGCCGATACTGTCTGGTGTCGGCAGATCCTGGCTGCCACCTGCTCCCGCTGCCTGTTGTACCAGCCAATACTGGCCAGGTTGCAGGACGCCATTGAGGGTCGTTGCCTGCCACACACCGCCGCCGCTGGAGGTGTATTGCACGCTCCATCCAGTCAGATCGACCGGCGCATTGGAACGGTTGAACAATTCGATGAAGTCATGACGGAGTGTCGCCCCGCTATTGCCACCGCCCCCATAGACCTGGCTGATCACCACCGGGCCAGCAGCCTGTGCGGAGCCCAACAACATCAATGACAGCGCAAGCACTCGCGGCGCTATAGAAATCTTCGCTAACATTCTGTTTCTCTTCCTGAAATTTTATAATTGAATTTTCAAAAGTGGAACGCTTGAAAATTTGGGCAGCATAGCCTACAGATATTGCAGTATTACGTCAGCAAAATTTCGCCAAATGGTAATATAAGCCCATCCCGCTCAAAGCAAGCCTGCGTGCCGACGTTCAAACATCCGATACTATTTAAATTGCTGAATTGAAATAATTAATTTAGCAGCAGACTTTTACGGGCAAGCACAATTTCATTCCGCTCGGCGGAATGCATTCCGACTGGGGGAGTGCCGCAGAGGGCACATGACAGACATGACCAGGGGTGCTGATCGCACCACACAGAATCAATCTGGAGAGACAAGCAGAATACAGATGCTCAGATCAAGATATAAAGCATTGAACAGGAATGTTTTATCGCACATCACAAGTGAATTGAACGCCCACCATCCACAGCAATGATCTGCCCGGTAATATAGTCGGCATCTTGCATCAAAAACCTGACAGTGCGCGCAATATCTTCCGGCTCACCCACCCGACGTAATGGCACCGTGTGCAAGATACGCTGACGAGCAACCTCATCGAATACCGATTCTCCCTCAGGCCAGATATTGGCCCCAGGTGACACACCATTCACACGGACATCAGGCGCCAATTCACGCGCCAGGGAGCGGGTCAGCCCAGCCAAACCCGCTTTGGCAATGTTGTACACCACATGGCCCCGCATGGGCCGCTCCGCATGGATATCGACAATATTCACAATCGCGCCATGTGTTTTACGCAGCTCTGGCGCAGCGGCTTGCGACAGAAAAAGGGGTGCCTTCAGATTGGAACCAAGCAGGTCATCCCAATCTTTTTCGGAAATATCCCCAACGGGAGTCGGATAGAAGCTGGACGCATTATTCACCAAGCCATCCAGCCGACCAAACGATCCGATCGTTTGCGCTACCAGCGCAGACAGTGCGCCCGCATTCAACAAGTCGCCTTGCACCATGGCGGCGGAATTCGGGCGCTGCAGATTCAACTCTGCCACCAAAGCTCGCGCATCGCCGGTTGAAGTACGGTAATGCACCATGATCTGTGCCCCGGCAGCATGTAACTGGCGGCAAATCGCAGCCCCAACCCGTTTCGCGCCACCAGTCACCAATACCACCTTACCTTGCACCGCTGCTCTCCTAATTGACCCGCACGATCATTGAACATCGCTCGCCGGCCACATTGACACCCTGTAAAATCAGCATGGAATCGTGACAAGCCGCCCACAGATTGGCGGCATTCATCACGCCATTAATCGAACTAATTTAGCATAACACCAATGTCATCACTACCTACGCCCAGCGCGGATGCGCTCGAACATAGCAACCGGTTGGTTTCCCACATCCGTAGCCACATTGATCACGCGCAAGGCTGGTTGTCATTCGCGGACTACATGGCAGACGCGCTCTATGCACCGGGTCTGGGCTACTACACAGCGGGTAGCGCCAAATTCGGCGGAGCCGGAGATTTCACAACCGCCCCAGAGATGACGCCCGTCTTCGGGCAAATCATCGCTCAACAACTTGCCGAAGCCTTTCAACACACCCGACGGAACATACTCGAATTTGGCGCCGGTAGCGGCAAACTGGCCCTGGATATCCTGCGCGAGCTGGCCGCCCTTAACCAATTACCTGATCGTTATTACATATTAGATGTCTCCGCCGACCTCAAAGAGCGACAATGGCAAACATTTCAACATGATCTGACCTTACTCAAGCACGTGGAGTGGATTGATCAGATTCCAGAAAATTTCGAAGGCGTCATGATCGGTAACGAAGTATTGGATGCCATGCCCGCCCGGCTGGTTCACTACACCGAAAGCGGCTGGCAGGAGCGCGGCGTGAGCTGGCAAAACGATCACCTCACCTATGTTGATCGGCCACTCAGCCACCCCAGCCTTGAAAAACATTGCGCCCACCTGGATGTCCCCACACCCTATCTGACGGAAATCAGCCTGACCAACCGTGGCTTCATCAAAAGCTTGGCCGATCACCTCAGACAAGGCCTCATCTTGATGATCGATTATGGATTTGGGGCCGGTGAGTATTACCACCCCCAACGTGATCAAGGCACCTTGATGTGCCACTATCGCCACCACGCACACAGCGACCCATTTTACCTGCCGGGCCTGCAAGACATCACCGTACATGTCGATTTCAGCGCCATTGCCCACACAGCGATAGACCACGGCTTGGCATTCATCGGCTATACCACCCAGGCCATGTTCTTACTTGGCGGCGGACTGGAGCAAGTGTTGGCACGTTACGATCAGAACGACGTCAAGACCTGGCTACCCATCACCAATGCCGTGCAAAAGCTGACCAGCCCGGCTGAAATGGGCGAACTCTTCAAAGTCATCGGCTTTGGAAAAAACTTTAACCACTCACCTAGTGGATTCACATTTGGAGATCGCAGCCGCTCACTGTAACCCAATCAACCAGGCCAGACACCGCAATCTGCGGAGATCTGGCCCCCCTCAACCAATGACACCCAAACAGCACCAAGCCGACCCACGCAAGCCCGCCCATTGAAAATATATTTACATATCAATCTATTATAAAAACTCATCTATTGACCAGGCCACCTCACGCAAATATTTCTCAAAAAAGTTGCAAACAACGTTTGACAGAAAAAAAAGAACCCGTATAATGCGCGGCTCATGTCGGCGAATTAGCTCAGTTGGTTAGAGCGACGGAATCATAATCCGCAGGTCCGGGGTTCGAGTCCCTGATTCGCCACCAGAATTATAAAGGGGTTAGCGCAAGCTAACCCCTTTAGTTTTTCCTGCAAATTCTTGATGCCCTCTACTACAACGACCCAGCCAGTTTGCATCGGCTAGGTTATCATCCGACACCCCATCACGGGGGCCTTCGCCCCTTAAACTTGATGCAGATGCTGATCATTCTAGAACTCGATCCTGCCTGCAATCCCACGGCTGGTGTATACCAACGCCGATCCGCCATCTTCAATCGGGCACGGCAATCCATGCTGACACCCACCTTCCTGACCAGCCCAGGTGCTGGCACGGGTTTATGGCTCGGTGTTCAGTGAGCTGCTTCGGCATCCGTCACCGGGGGCACTCTTTAAAAGTGCCCCATAAAGCACGTCGTTCACAATCTACCTTTTATCAAGTTTGGCACGGTTATTGGTTGGTGAAATGATAAACCGTCAGACTCCCCTGTGCTCGGTCTGGTCGGATAGATCAGCTGAGGCTTGTCGCACCTTATGCCGGGAGCTTGATTTCCCTACAGTTTGTTTTTCAGGATAGCTTTTGCATCTGCGGTGGCTGGGTGATTTGGTCACCACCCAGAAAAGAGTGACCATCTGAACAATTCATAGCGTCACTGGCTGTTTGCAAATATTGAACGCGATGGCAAAACCCGTGTCTGAGAAGCTGATATGAGTGGCGGTCCGGAGGTAGCATCCGAGCACTGGGGCAGATGGGCGGGCCGGTGGATACCTCATTTAGACTGTTTTTTAGGGCATGACCACTGGGTAATTGTGAAATCACTTCCAAGAGCTTTTGTGATGCCATCCAAACCCAGTTATATTATCGACGATCAATGAAAATACCCGGTGGTGTCCATTTCGCCTGGACAGCCCCAGCCATGATACGCAGCTTGGTTGTCAGTTGTTACCCTGCTGATTTATCCAGCGAGACTGATACTTCAGCCAATCGTAATTGATGGTGTAGCCCAGATTCCATGGGTGGTATTTCATAGCCTAAACCGCCCGTGGCAGTCCTTCAAAACGGGTGGGGCACACTGTATATAACTTATTCAGGCCCAGCGGGGCCACTACTTGGGAAAGAGGAAATAAGGTGCAAATGAGACATATCGCGCTTGCCGTGGTGCTGGCGCTCAATACCGTACCCGCATCCATCATTGCTGCAACACAGGACACTGCGACCAAAGCCAGTCAGCCTGCCGGGCTGCAACCGGTCACGACAGCCGAGGGGGTGACTGAATACCGCCTGCCGAATGGCTTGCGTGTGTTGTTGGCGCCAGATGCCTCCAAACCCACCACCACTGTCAATGTGACCTACCTGGTGGGCTCGCGTCACGAAAACTACGGTGAAACCGGCATGGCGCATTTGCTGGAGCACTTGTTATTCAAGGGCACCCCCAAGCATCCGAACATCGATGTCGAATTCACCCGCCGGGGCATGATGTCCAATGGCACGACTTGGTATGACCGTACCAATTATTACGAAACCTTTGCGGCGAACGATGCAGATCTGGACTGGGCTTTGAAGATGGAAGCAGATCGGATGATCAATTCCTTCATTGCCCGCAAGGATCTGGACAGCGAAATGACCGTGGTACGCAACGAAATGGAATCAGGCGAAAACGATCCATTCTCGATTCTGTGGCAGAAGATGTCTGCCACTGCGTATCAGTGGCACAACTATGGTAAAGACACCATCGGTGCGCGCGCCGACGTTGAAAATGTCAGCATCCCGCGTCTACAGGCGTTCTACCATAAGTATTATCAGCCCGACAATGCCATTCTGGTGGTATCGGGTAAGTTTGATGCGGCGAAGACGCTGGCCATGATCCAGCGCCATTTCGGCCCAGTGAAGAAACCCAGCCGCGTGATCGAGCCGACCTACACCCGCGAGCCGGTACAGGATGGCGAGCGCGAGGTGGTGCTGCGTCGTGCTGGCGACGTACAGATTGTTGCGGCGCTTTATCATGCACCGGATGGCGGACATGCCGATTCGCCTGCATTCCAGATGCTGATGCAGATTGTGGGCGATACACCAAATGGGCGCTTGCACAAGGCCCTGGTGGAGAAGAAATTGGCCAGTGAAGCCTTTGGATTGGGCATGTCAATGAACGAGCCAGGCTATGGCATCGCTGGCGCCAAGCTGCGGACCGATGGCGACCGTGAGCAGGTCAAACGCGTGATGTTGGATGTATTGGAAAACATCGCCAAACAACCGATTACTGAAGCCGAGCTGGATCAGGCACGATCCAAATGGATGAATGGCTTCGACAAATTGATGAGTGACCCGGAGCAGCTGGGCACGGCACTGTCGGAAACCATCGCCATGGGCGATTGGCGCTTGCTGTTCCTGAATCGTGATCGCATCGAGAAGCTGACCGTGGCCGATGTCCAGCGCGTGGCTGAACAATACCTGAAACAAACCAATCGCACACTGGGGCAGTTCATTCCCGATGCGCAGCCACAGCGCGCGGTGATTCCACCCAAAGCCGATCTGAAGCTGGCGTTCAAGGATTTCAAGGCTCGCCCGGCAGTAGCCCAAGGCGAAGCCTTCGATCCAACACCAGCCAACATTGAAGCCCGCACCCAGCGCAGTGCCTTGCCCAATGGCCTCCAGCTTGCCTTATTGCCCAAAAAGACCCGGGCCGAATCCGTCGCGGTGACCTTCAACCTTCACTTCGGAGATGAGCAGTCACTCAAGGGACAACGCGAAGCAGGTGCCCTGCTGGCCGCAGTGCTGACCCGTGGCACCCGCAGCCTGTCCCGTGAACAACTGCATGCCGAATTCGATAAACTGAAGACCATCTGGGCCTATCAGGGCAACGCCGAGGGCGGCGTGTTGACGATGCAGACCAATCGCTCCAACCTGCCGGCGGCGCTGAAGCTGGCGCAGAGCGTGCTGCGTGAGCCTGCGCTGGATGCCACCGAGTTTGACCGCGCCAAGCATGAGCTGGCGGCGGCCCTGGAAGAACAGCGTAGCGACCCCAATGCGGTTGCCAGGAACACCCTGAAACGCCAGTTCAACCGATACGACCCCACGGACGTGCGCTATCAGCCTTCTTTTGAAGAGACACTGGCCGATGTAAACAAATTGCAACTGCCGCAGATCCAGCAGTTCTACCAGCGCTTCTACGGTGGCAGCCATTCGCAACTGGCAATCGTCGGGGATTTCGACGCAGCAGCGGTTCGTGAGCAGGTGGCGACCTTGTTTGGCGATTGGCGGAGCACTGAACGTTATCAGCAGGTTCTACGCAAATTTGACCCCATCCAGCCTAAAGAGCTGACCATGCAGCTGAAAGACAAAGCCAATGCGGTGTTCTCCGCTGCGTTGCCTATCAAGATGGTAAATGCTGACGTGGATTACCCTGCTTTATTGGTTGGTAACTATGTGCTGGGTCAAGGCTCTGGCCTCAGCTCGCGCTTGATCAATCGCCTACGTCAGCAAGATGGCATCAGCTATGGTGCTGGTTCTTCCTTGAAAGTCGATGCCGCTGACGATGCAAGTACACTGCAGGTAAAGGCAATCTATGCGCCGGAGAATCTGCCCAAGCTGAAGGCAGGCGTCAGCGAGGAGCTGGCCCGGCTGGTCAAGGACGGCATCACCGAGAAAGAGCTGCAGGATGCGAAGGCGGGTCTGCTGCAGAACTTCAAACTGGAACGTGCGCAAGACCCGGCACTGGCGGCTGAGTTGGCCAGCCTGATGGACGATGGCCGCACGATGCAGTTCGTTGCCGAGCTGGAAACCAAAGTGGCAAAACTGACCTTGGCAGATGTCAATGCGGTGATCCGTAAATACATCGACCCAGCCAAATTTGTGAAAGTCTATGCAGGTGAGTTCAAGCAATAATCAACCATACCGGTAATACCGGTGTGGTGATCAAACATATTGAACCACGGCCTGGCCAGCACCCGCGTCACTTCAGGTGCTGGCCAGGATCATACGCCAGCTCTCTTGGCTCGCAAGGCCAGGGAAGCGATGAATGGAAACCATGAAACTGAAATCGATGACTCTCGCCGTCAGCCTGTCGCTGGCGGCTTTTTTCTTTCAATCCGCCACCGCCGCGCAGATTCTGATTCCCCCTGGTGTGACTTTCCAAACCGAGGTGGAAGGCATGACCGAATACAAGCTGGCCAATGGCCTACGGGTGCTATTTGCACCTGATGCCGGCAAGGCTACAACGACAGTCAATGTAACCTATCTGGTTGGCTCGCGGCACGAAAGCTATGGCGAAACCGGCATGGCGCATCTGCTGGAACACTTGGTATTCAAAGGCACCCCCAGCCTGCCGAACGGGCAATTGACGCAGGAAATGACCCGCAGGGGGATGCAGTTCAATGGCACAACGTGGCTGGATCGCACCAATTATTTCGAAACCTTCCCCGCCAGCGACAACAATCTGGATTGGGTGCTGAAAATGGAAGCAGACCGGATGGTCAATTCCTTCATCGCCCGTAAAGATCTCGATACCGAGATGACAGTGGTGAGAAACGAAATGGAGTCTGGCGAGAACAGCCCGTTCCGGATTCTGTCACAGCGGATGCGGGCTACCGCATATCTATGGCACAACTATGGTAAGGAAACCATCGGTGCCCGGTCAGATGTCGAAAATGTCAGCATCGACCATCTGCAGGCGTTCTATCGCAAGTATTATCAGCCGGACAACGCTGTGCTGGTGATCACAGGAAAATTCGATCCGGCCACCGCACTCAAGGCTGTGCACCAGTATTTTGGCGTCATCCCCAAGCCCACACGCGTGCTGACACCCACCTACACAGTCGAGCCACCGCAAGATGGCCCACGGGAAGTCACCCTGCGGCGCGCAGGCGAGACCCCGCTACTGGGCAGTGCTTACCATGTGCCCGCCGCCACGCATCCAGACTTCGCACCGCTCAGTCTATTGATGGATATCTTGGCTGATACGCCCACCGGGCGTCTGCACAAGACATTGGTGGAGGGTAAGCTGGCGACGGGGGTATCAAGCTATCTCGTACCGACCATGGAGCCCGGCCTGGCGCAATTCCTGGTGCGCCTGAGCAATGACCAATCACCAGAAGCGGCTCGCAAGGCCCTGTTGAATGGACTGGAAAGCCTGGCCAGCCAGCCGATCACCGAGGAGGAACTGAAGCGGGCCAAAACCATCAGTCTGAACGGATACGAGCAGATTCTGAACGACCCGGTATCACTGGGGAGAATCATGTCCGAGGCCATTGCATTAGGCGATTGGCGCCTGTTCTTTCTCGGGCGCGACCAGATTGAAGCTGTGACGTTGAAAGATGTACAACGCGTCGCCAATACCTATTTCCAACCAAACAACCGCACCTTTGGGCAGTTTGTACCCACACAGAAATCGGAACGGGTGGTCGTGCCTGCAGCCCCGAGTGCGGCCACACTGGTCGCCGGCTACCAAGGGCGGGCTGCGGTGACAGCAGGTGAGAGCTTCGACGCCAGCCCCGCCAACATCGAGAAACAGACACAGCGATTCAAGCTGGCAAATGGTCTGCAGGCCGCTCTGCTGCATAAGACCACCCGTGGCAATACCGTCAATGGCACGCTGTTGTTGCATTTTGGCAACGAGCAGGCGCTACGCAACCAGAAAACCACGGGCGAGATGGTAGCTGGCCTGCTGTTGAGAGGTGCTGCTGGCCTGACCCGCCAGCAGATCGCTGATCGACTGGATGAGCTGAAAGCCAATGTTTCGATCACAGGGGATGCGACAGGTCTTTCGGTCACGTTCCAGACCCGCCGTGATCAACTACCTGCTTTGCTGACCTTACTATCAGACATTCTGCGCAAGCCTACTTTCCCCGAGACAGAGTTCGAGCAATTCCGTACCGCATGGCGCACCAATCTGGACATCAGCCGTGCCCAGCCCGATGCCCTGGCTCGATTGGCATTGATGCGTCACGGCAATAGCTATCCGCCAGACGATATCCGCTATGTCAAAGACTTTGACGAACAGCTGGCGGCCATCAACTCCGTCAAGCTGGCCGATCTGACCCACTTCCACCAGCAGTTTTACGGCGCCAATCATGCCGAATTCAGCTTGGTAGGCGAATTCGAAGAAAGCAAAATACGGACGATCCTGCCCAAGCTGTTTGCGGATTGGAAGAGCCAAACCAATTACCAGCGGGTTGCCATGCCTTATCTGGTCAAGCCCGCCACCTCGATGCAGATCGAAACGCCGGACAAGGCCAATGCCAACTATCTGGCAGCGTTGCGCTTCCCGTTGCAGGATGACGCGCCGGATTACGTGCCGCTGGCGATTGCCAACCAGATCTTGGGTGCTGGTGGCATGAAATCCAGATTGGCAGACCGTTTGCGACAGAAAGAAGGCATCAGCTATGGCGCGGGCTCCAGCCTGAGCGCCTCGCCGTTCGAGCCGAATGGCGGCCTCAGTCTGTATGCGATCTACGCCCCACAAAATCGTCAACGACTACAACAGGCGGTGTCAGAGGAGCTCGATCGCATCCTCAAAGAGGGTGTCACCCAGCAAGAGCTGGATGAAGCTCGCAACGGCCTGCTGGAAGCAGCCAAAATCGCCCGCACCCAAGACGGGGCCTTGGCGGGCGCACTGGCGAGCAATATGCTGCTGAAACGCACCATGCAATTTGCCATCGATCGGGAGGCAGCGCTGGCGCGAGTGACCGTCGAGCAAGTCAACACGGTGTTGCGTCACTACCTGCAACCTGCACAATTTGTCCATGTTTACGCTGGCGATTTTGCCGGGGCAGACAAAAAAGCAGAGGCCAAACCATGATCTCAGACCGGGACAGCCTGATTGCACAGGTGTCAGCGGGGCACCAAGTACCCTTTCTGCATTTCTGGGGACATCAGCCGAACCACGACGGCAGCCCAGGTAAAGGCTGCCTCAGCCAATGGTTTCCCGCATCGTTTGAGCTGGATGGCGACCGCTATGCCACGGCAGAGCACTATATGATGGCCGAAAAGGCACGCTTGTTCAGCGATGAGCCGATCCGTCAGGCGATCCTTGCCACCCCGAGCCCCGCCGAGGCCAAAAAGCTCGGGCGCAAGATCCGGGGCTTTCACGACCAGACCTGGGTTGATCATCGGCTCGATATCGTGCTGCAAGGCAATCTGGCCAAATTCCGCCAACATGCCGCCATGCGCGCATTTTTGCTAAGCACAGGGGAACAGGTGCTGGTCGAGGCCAGCCCGACCGATGCCATCTGGGGAATCGGTCTGTCCGCCGATCACGCGCACGCCAATCACCCAGGCCAATGGCCAGGGCTGAACCTGCTGGGTTTTGTCCTGATGGCCGTCCGTGATCGATTATTGACGGAGCCCCTGTAAACAGCAGCAAGCCACTCACCCGTGGCGTCGCCTGGCAAATCCGCTTGGCGACGCCACAGGGCCCATCCCATTGCGAAAGCCACCCACCATGCCCTATATCGCACTCAAACACCTGCACATGACCTTTGCCGCCATCAGCATCTCGCTGTTCCTGCTCCGTGGGTACTGGATGTGGCAAACATCCCCTCGGTTGCAACAGCGCTGGGTCAAGGTCGTGCCCCACATCAATGACACCGCTTTGCTTGGCACGGCAATCGCCATGGTGATCTGGTCGCGCCAGTATCCGTTCGTGATGGACTGGCTGACCGCCAAGCTCCTCGCGCTCATCCTTTATATCGTCCTTGGAAGCATTGCCCTCAAACGCGGCAGGACCAAGCCGATTCGGCTGCTGGCCTTGCTGGGCGCCACGCTGACTTTCACCTATATCGTCGGTGTTGCCCTCACCAAATCCCCGGTGTTGGCTGGATGACCCCGTGCCATCAGTGCGGGTTTATGAGCCATGCCTAGCTGGCTACCATGTATTCTGTAAGCCCCAGCCAAGCAATCACACAAGGCCAGCTTGATGATCTGAATGTTCGGATAAATCACTGAAAGCAGCGCGTTTCCCACCTACACTAAAGCATGTGCCTGATGGGTGTTGGCGGTGATGCTCTGGAAAACGCAGTCTGCATTGGGGTTGTTGATCTTGGCAGCGCATCCGGCGGCTGTTGCCGATGCATTGCCAGACAATACTCTGATCACCATCTGTGAAGATGTGCAGGAATGGCCGCCATTCACCTATCTGGAGCGCGACGCGAATGGCAAACGCGGTAAGGTACTGAAAGGCTACTCGATCGACGTTCTGCATGCGATTCTGGACAAGGCGAAAGTCAGGTTCCAGGTCAAGCTGCAATCCTGGGCACGCTGCCTGGCCGAGGGTAAATTAGGTCTTCGATATCAGATGCTTCAGAACGCCAGCCTCAGTAAAGAACGGGCTCGCGATTACCTGATCTCCCGTCCTTATTATTCGCTGACCAGTCATTATTTCTATTCCAAGCGCCGTTTTCCAGATGGCCTGAAACTCGATGGCCTGGCTGAGCTGTATCAGTTCAAGGCGTGCGGCGTCTGGGGATTCAATTATGAGCACTATGGCTATCCGCCAGGCCGGATCGATCAAGATGCGCCGAATCTCCACACAGTCATCAAGCGACTGCATTTGATGAGCTGCGATCTATTCGTTGAAAAAATCGAGGTGATCGAGGGCTTCAAGATCGTCGGCATCGACTATTTCAGTGACCCTGATCTGGCCAGCGCCCCCCTGCCAGGCATCGAGCCAACTCCCTTTCATTTCATGGTTCCGCGCAGCTACCCTCACGCCCAGGCTCTACTTAAGTTATTGAACACCGGCATCTCTGAGCTGGAGCAGACCGGGCGCCTTCAGAAAATATGGCACACACACCTCGCCCCACGTTGATCGCCAATATGGCACCGGTGTGCGCTGATGGCCAGTCATGAAAAGGGAAGATGAAAGATATGGAACAACGTCCTGTGGTAGCCGTGGCGCATATCACGCTTGAAACAGATCGAATGGGTGAGTCTGCCCGGTTTATCCGGGCCATTGGCATGCGACCCATCTTCGAAGGGAACGCGGTGGCCGTCTATGAGCTACGCGGTGGCACACACCTTATTTTGCAGCAAAAGGACTCGATCACACCCGGTGATGCCCCATTTGATCTGATGGTGGATGACCTCCATGAAACGCATCGGCACCTCACCGCACTGGGGCTTGCTCCCTCGCCTATTGAGTCACGGCCTGCCATTGACCATGAAGTCTTCTACCTGCAAGACCCGTCAGGGTGGGTCATCACGTTCTTCTCAAGCCACACATCTGGCAAGCCGGTGTAGTGGTCCTGCATCATCCGCCCTCGCGCCATCTATATACAGCGGCCATGCTACACTGCGCCATCGATACTCTGATGGGCGGGCCTCATGCCATTCCGAATCATTCCGGTGACCCCTTTTCAACAGAATTGCAGCTTGCTGTGGTGCGAACACACCCGCGACGCAGCATTGATCGACCCTGGCGGCGACGTGGCGCACCTGCTGTCGATCGTGGCGGAAGAACAAGTCAACCTCACCAAACTGATCCTCACCCATGGTCATCTGGATCATGTAGGTGGTACAGCGGAGCTGGGCAAACGCTTATCACTGCCGATTGAGGGCCCACACCCTGGTGACCAATACTGGATTGACCAGTTGCCGATCCAGGCGGCCATGTTCGGCTTCGGCGCGGCGGAATCATTCACCCCCACCCGCTGGCTGAAACAGGGGGATGTGGTCGAAGTCGGCCAGCTCAGATTGGAAGTCCGCCACTGCCCCGGGCACACCCCAGGGCATGTGATCTTGTTCGAGCCAAGTGAAAAGCTGGCGTTTGTCGGTGATGTGCTGTTTGCGGGAAGCATCGGACGAACAGACTTCCCCGGCGGAAATCATGCCCAGTTGCTGGATAGCATTCGTAACCAGCTGTGGTCGCTGGGGGATGACACCCGCTTTGTACCAGGGCACGGCCCCATGTCCACCATCGGGCAAGAGCGCGCAACCAACCCCTTTGTGGCGGATCGCCGTTTTGGTTGAGGCCGACAGCATGACGTGACCACGGCGGCCACTGCGTGGCTTATTCGGCCACTTGATCCTTACGGTTGCTGCCAGCACGCATTTTGTACTCAAACAGGCGGCACTCCAGCGCACCGTTGAACAGCACTGTGCGCTTGGTTGTGGACAAGCGAATCAACTTGGCCAGGCGAGGGTCGCCCGTCAGGAAATAACAGTTCCAGCCCGCGAAGTGCCGCTTCAGCACATCGCCCAGCAGCGGGTATAGCGCAGCCAAGCGCTCCTCCTCATCCAGTCGCACCCCATAAGGCGGGTTGCACACCATGACACCTGTCTCGGCTGGCGCAGAGGCATCCACCACGTCCATCTGCTTGAGTTGAATGCAATCAGCCAAGCCATTTTCAGCCAAGTTGGTGCGGGCGGCTTTCAATGCATCACCGAATTTGTCGCTGCCCCATATAGGTAGCGGCTCGACGGGCTTTCTCGCCGCTTGGGCCTCATTCAACAAGGCTTGCCACTTTGCTTTGTTGAAGGTATTGAGCTTTTCAAAAGCAAAGTGTCGATTCAACCCTGGTGCGACATTGAGCGCCATCATCGCCGCCTCGACGAGAAAGGTGCCGCTGCCACACATCGGGTCGTAAAGCGGTGTGCCGGGCGCCCAACCAGCCAGCCGCAAAATGCCAGCCGCCAAGTTCTCGCGCAGGGGGGCCTCATTGGTGGCCATACGCCAACCACGCTTGAACAACGGCTCGCCCGAGAAATCGAGGTAGATACTGCAACGGCTCATATCCAGAAAACAATGGATGCTGACATCCGGGTTGTTTTTATCGATATTGGGACGCTCGCCACATTCATCGCGGAAACGGTCGCAGACGGCATCCTTGATCTTCAAGGTGACAAATTCCAAGCTACGCAAGGGGCTTTTATGCGCAGATACGTTGATGCGTAAAGTATGGGTCACTTTGAACAACCAGTGCCATTCCGTATCGCGTGCCAACTTGTAGATGTCCTGCTCACTACGGTACTGCCCATCGGCAACCCGCCACAGGATGCGGCTGGCGAGTCGGCTCCACAGATTCGCCTTTGCGCCGGTCAGCCAGTCGCCGTTAAAATGCACGCCGCCATCGACGGCTTTGATACCACCAGCGCCAAGCTCGGACAGCTCTTGGGCAAGTGGAGTTTCCAGTCCACGGGGGCATGGGGCGAAGAATTGGTGAGTGGGTTTTTGCGACATCTTTTGGTGAACCTCGAAAGCCGTCGTGGGCAGAATGATGCGCTCAGGCCCGCGGCGAATGTTGAGACATATCGAAGGATAGGCGAATTTGGACGAGAAACCGATGTGAGCAGACCCCGTCCGATCGGTTTTTCAGATTGCTACATGCTTTCCAACACAAGCGGCGCAGCATAGCATATTTAGCCTCTGATACTACGTGATAAAGCATCAGGTTCTGTTGGTACGTTGTTTTGCGGCACTGAATTGGCACTTCTGACAATCAACTGAGGTAGCACTATGAATTTTCAAGGTAAGTTCCCATTGGCCAGATCCCGCCGCATGCGTCGGGACGACTTTTCCCGCCGCCTGATGCGGGAACACACGCTGACTGTCGATGATCTGATCTACCCAGTGTTTGTGTTGGATGGCAGCGATAAGATCGAGGCCGTTTCCTCCATGCCGGGTGTAGCGCGCCAGACCATCGACCGGTTACTGCGCACCGCAGAACAGGCAGCAGAATTGGGTGTGCCCGCTTTGGCGCTGTTTCCGGTGATCGATCCACAGTTGAAATCGCTGGATGGCAAGGAGGCCTACAACCCGGATGGCTTGGTGCCCCGTACCGTCGAAGCACTGAAAGAGCGCTTTCCCGAGCTGGGCATCATCACTGACATTGCACTCGACCCCTATACCAGTCACGGTCAGGATGGCGTGATAGACGGTAATGGTTATGTGCTCAATGACGAAACCGTCACCATTCTGACCAAACAAGCCTTGTGTCATGCCGCCGCCGGCGCCGATGTCGTGGCCCCTTCCGACATGATGGACGGACGGATCGGCAGCCTGCGCGCAGCCCTGGAGGCAGATGGCCATATCCTGACCCGCATCATGGCGTACTCTGCCAAATATGCTTCGGCTTTCTACGGCCCATTCCGTGAAGCACTGGGCTCCAGCGCCAATCTGGGCAAGGGCAACAAATTCACCTACCAAATGGACCCTGGCAATACCGACGAGGCGCTGCACGAAGTAGCGCGTGACCTGGCTGAAGGTGCCGATATGGTGATGGTCAAACCCGGCATGCCTTATCTGGATGTAGTACGCCGGGTAAAAGATGAATTCGGGGCACCGACCTTTGCGTATCAAGTATCTGGCGAATATGCCATGTTGAAGGCTGCAGTACAAAACGGCTGGCTGAAGGAGCGTGACTGCGTGCTGGAATCGTTACTGTGCTTCAAACGCGCTGGGGCAGACGGGATTCTGACCTATTTCGCATTGGATGCGGCCCGCTGGTTGAAAGAGCAGCGCTGATCGGTGCCCAGGCCAGGCTCTGCTGACCTGGCCCCCTGACCTGTGTTCAAGCCAGCCCCCTGGCGAGGCTGGGTGCCGCGTGTGCAGCCTAGCAGATCATGGCTCCCCGCATGGGGCGGGCTTCACAGAAAGCTCTCGGAGGAAACCAACCCGAGCGTCTTGCTCAGCAAGGCTCCGCATGAAAGCGAGGGCACCCAGTCCACTGAGACTGCTCCATTCCTATCTGGCGACGCAAAACCCGGCGGGCAACGCCGCTCTCTCGAATAGCCACTACCAAGTGAGTGGGGGCATCAATGCCATGTGGGTTATTTGCCGATACAGAAACGGCTGAATATCTCACCCAACAGATCATCCGCTGAAAACTCACCGGTGATTTCATTCAGCGCATTCTGTGCGAGCCGTAACTCTTCAGCAAACAGTTCAATTTGCATGTATTGCATGTCAGCTTCGCCCAGGTGGCCTGCTGCCCGCCGGATGGCGTCGAGATGGCGTGCTCGGGCCATGAACACGCCTTGGCCATCGCTTTCGAATCCAACCGCCGCCAGCAGCTGCGCACGTAGCAAATCAATACCCAGCCCTTGTTTGGCGGATAGATAAATGACTGGAATACCATTTGATTCACCCAGCCCTGCCTGTTCGCCCGATAGATCGATTTTGTTGAAGACCTTGAGGCGTCGAAGCTTGTCGGGGAAACGATCCAGTATGGCCTGTTCCGCTTCGGTCAACCCATGCCGGGCATCGACCAGCAACAAGGCAATATCAGCCTTTTCGATTGCCTGCCAAGTACGGTTGATCCCAATCTGTTCAACCTGATCAATGGTTTCCCGCAGGCCCGCCGTATCGATGATATGCAGTGGCACACCCTCGATATGGATCTGCTCACGGATGGCATCGCGCGTCGTACCGGCGATATCCGTGACAATCGCAACATCATCGCCAGCCAGCGCGTTCATTAAGGACGACTTGCCGACATTGGGCTGACCAACCAAGACAACATGTACACCTTCACGCAGGATACTGCCCTGCTTGGCCGCCTTGCTGACCGCAGCCAGCTGTCCCTGGATGGTCTTGAGTTGTCCCTTGGCATCAGCCGCTTCCAGAAAATCAATATCCTCTTCCGGAAAATCCAATGATGCCTCAACCAACATACGCAGGTGGATGACCTGATCAACCAGCTGTCTGACCTGGCTGGAAAACTCGCCACGCAATGATCTCAGGGCTGATTTGGCGGCCTCTTCGCTGCTGGCATCGATCAGATCCGCCACGGCTTCCGCCTGGGCCAGATCCAATTTGTCGTTCAGGAAAGCCCGCTTGGTGAACTCACCAGGCTCTGCCATCCGCGCACCCAGCTCGATGCATCGTTGTAAAACACGCCGCAACACCATGGGGCCACCATGACCCTGCAATTCCAGCACGTCCTCACCCGTAAAGGAGTGAGGCCCAGCAAAGTAGAGCGCTATCCCTTCATCCAGTATTTCACCTATTGCATTGCGAAAGCGGCCAAACGTTGCCAGGCGGACGGGGGGAACACAGCCCAACAGGGACTGAGCCATAGCCTGCACAGCAGGGCCGGACACACGGACGATGCCCACCCCACCTCGACCAGGGGCGGTTGCAATCGCGGCAATGGTTTCGTTGGTCAACATATGGGTTCCATCAGCAAAAACGGCAGGCCAAGGCCTGCCGTCATTGTCATTCATTTACCGATACTCAGGTGGCTTTCTTGGACTGCGCAAACTGACGTTCGACAAACTTCTGTTGCGCAATCGTCAACAAGTTATTCACCAGCCAGTACAGCACCAGACCAACCGGCATGAAGAAGAACATCACCGAGAACGCGATCGGCATGATCTTTTGCATCTTGGCCTGCATCGGATCGGTCGGCTGCGGGCTCATATACGTCTGCACCACCATCGAAATGGCCAGCAGTAGCGGCCAGATGAAATAGGGGTCCGTTGCCGACAAATCCGTCACCCATCCCATGAAAGGTGCAAAACGTAGCTCGACTGCCGCCACCAGTACCCAGTACAACGCCATGAATATCGGCATTTGCAACAGCATGGGCAAGCAACCACCCAACGGGTTGATCTTCTCGGTCTTGTACAACTCCATCATCGCCTGATGCATCTTCTGGCGATCATCACCAAACTGCTCTTTCAGTCGCTCCAGCCGAGGTGCCAATGCTTTCATCTGCGCCATCGAGCGATAGCTTGCAGCAGACAGCGGGTACAGAATCGCCTTCACTACAACGGTCAGCAGAATGATCGCCCACCCCCAGTTGCCCACCAGACCATGTAGCTTTTCAAGCAACCAGAACAAAGGCGAGGCGATGACCTTGAAAATACCATAGTCTTTGGTCAGCTCCAGCCCTGGGGCCAATTTTGAAACCATGGCAGTTTCGATGGGGCCAGCAAACAATGGCATGCTTGTTTTCACTGTTTGACCAGGCGCCACGGCAGGCACATCACGAATCACACCAACCGAGTACAGATTGCCAACTTTTTTCAGGTCATAGCGCAGGTCAGTCTTGCCATCGCAGCTCGCGGCAACCTGCTGTGTCGCAGGCTTGGGCAACCAGACAGCAGTGAAGTAATGTTGAATGATGCCTATCCAGCCATTGTCGCATGCGGCAACGTACTTATCTGTAGCTTTGCCTTTTTCGATATCACTGAACTCGACCTTCTGGAATTTTTTCTGTTCCGTGTAGATAGCCGGGCCAGTAAAGGTATGCAACATTTTTGGGTCGCCAACCGGCGGCTGCCCATCGCGCAGCAAACGGTAGTAAGCCGACATATTGATAGGCGCAGCACTGCCATTGGTGATCTCATAGTCAACGTCAATGACATAGCTGCCTCGCTTGAGCGTAAAAATCTTGGCGATCTTCACGCCGCCCAGCTCTGGCGCCTCCAGTCGAATCGTCAAAGCATCCTGTCCTTCGGCCAGCTTCACCTCTGACTCAGGAAGCTTGAACTGGGTGCGATGGGTAGGCAGATTCGGCAGGGCTGATGACATCAAACCTGTTTGCGCGATATAGACACGATCACCATCCTCCAGCAAGGTAAATGGCTTCTTCGGGTCACTGGCATCGCCATGCTTCAATAACGCCACCTTACGGATGTCGCCACCCATGGCGTCGATTTCCAGCTGCATAAGGTCAGTAGTAACCTTTAGACGACCAGATGAGGTGAGCTTGGCAGATTCAGACCCCGATATATCGGCGACTTTCTCTGCAGGTTGTGTAGTGCCTGCTTGGTTCGTCGCTACTGCAGGTTTCGGTGGGCGACGACTTTCTTCGAGTTTCTGCCAACCAAACAAAATGGCGACAGAAATAACCATGAACAGGATGAGACGACGGGTTTCCATGCAAGTCCTGTAAAGTGCTGATCAGGGGACCGGGTCATAACCGCCCGGATGGAGCGGATGGCACCGGCAAATGCGTTTTATGGCAAGCCAGCTGCCTTTTAGGGCGCCATGCTTGCTGACAGCCTCAATGGCATAATGCGAGCAGGTGGGCGAGAAACGGCAACGCGGCCCAAGCATCGGGCTGATCGCGTATTGATAAATGCGGATCAGGGCGATGAGGAGGCGCGACATTTTCGGCGGATCCTCCGGAATAATTCGAGCATTTCAGCTCGAACGACAGCCGCTTCTTCGTGGCCAAATGCTTGACGCGGCCAGACTATAACATCCAGTCCAGCCAATTCGCCATCATTCAACCTGAAAGTTTCGCGAACGAGACGCTTCATGGTGTTGCGCCGAACGGCCTGTTTCGCCAGCTTTTTGCTGACTACTATACCCAGGCGAGCCTGGGACAGGTCGTTGCGTTTTCCCAACACTTGAAGAAACTCGCCACGAACTGAGCAGCGGAAATTAAAAACGGATGAAAATTCATCCGTTTTTAATAACCTTCTGTCACGGCCAAAGCGCGACAAACCGCGCAACCCGCTTAAACGGACAGGCGATGACGGCCCTTGGCGCGGCGTGCGGCAATCACGGCACGGCCGCCACGGGTTTTCATACGGACGAGAAAGCCGTGAGTGCGCTTGCGACGAACCACGGACGGTTGATACGTGCGTTTCATGTGTTACCCCAACAAACGGAACGAATTAAACGTGCGATTAGACGATTTTATACAACGGGTTGTCAAGGCTTATTTTTTCTCAGGGCTGTGGATAAGTCGGACCAAAAGGGCTAAAATATGCAGCTCCAGTCGCCCTTGATCAAAGTATCTCTGGCGCCAGCCATAATGCTTCAATTTATGGCAAAAGCTGGGCAGGTAAGCTTTTTTGTGCATACCCGACGCTGGGTTTGGCCAATTGCAAGCGATGTTCGGAACCACCAATCCATAGCGGTGTTTGTAGCCATTTGCACCAATACCGACTTGTGGATTGTTGAAACGGGCAGTCTCGCCGCCCGCTCCATGTTTGCTGTTGCGCATACCGTCTGCCGGTCGTCGTGTCGCGTTCCATGCGCGGCATTTTCTTTTCTGACATGGCAGTCTGTACTTGCGTCGCAATCAGTGCATCCTGCAGAAAGCTGTCTGCACACGCGGCACCCCCACCGCGTCAATTTCGTCAACACCACGCCTTATATAGTGATATTTAAACAAGATGCCGTCACAAGAGCAGTTTTGGCCGGAGTGCCTGTCCACCTTTGAACGCGAGCTTTCAGCCCAGCAGTTCAACACGTGGATCAAGCCGCTCAAGTGCGAATCCGATGATGAAGCGCTGCGCCTGATTGCGCCGAATCGGTTTGCCATTCAATTCGTCAAGGATCGTTTCCTGACCCGGATCGAGGAGTTGGCAATCGAGTATTTTGGCCGTCCGATCAGTGTCGGGCTTGCGCTTGCAAACACGGACAACAAACCTGGCACCAATGGCGGGGGCGATGCCGCCGCCAAAGCCCCCACCGCCGCCAAGGCAACCGCTTTCAAGCAGATGGGTGCCAGCAACGAGACCACCCGGTTGATTCCGACCTACACCTTCGACAACCTTGTCACAGGTAAGGCAAACCAGTTGGCACGTGCTGCCGCCATGCAGATTGCCGAGAACCCTGGTGTCGCCTATAACCCCTTGTTTGTCTATGGTGGCTCAGGCCTGGGCAAGACTCACTTGGTTCACGCCATTGGCAATCTGGTGCATCATCAGAATCCACAGGCGCGAATTCGCTACATCCATGCTGAGCGCTATGTGTCTGATGTCGTCAAGGCCTATCAGCACAAGGCTTTTGATGAATTCAAGCGCTATTACCACTCGCTGGATCTGCTGCTGATCGATGATATTCAGTTCATCAGCGGCAAAAGCCGCACCCAGGAAGAATTCTTTTACGCATTCAATGCGCTGATCGAAGCCAACAAGCAGATCATCATCACTTGCGATACCTTTCCAAAGGAAATCAAGGAAATGGATGATCGCTTGGTATCCCGTTTCGGCTGGGGGCTGACAGTTGCCATTGAGCCGCCCGAGCTGGAAATGCGCGTCGCCATTCTGCTGAAAAAGGCAGAGCAGGAGAATTTCAAGCTTGATGATAATGTCGCCTTCTTCATTGCCCGCCACATCCGTTCTAATGTACGGGACCTGGAAGGAGCATTGAAGCGGGTGCTGGCTTATTCGCGATTCACCGGCAACCCAGTCACCATGGATTTGGTGAAAGATGCGCTCAAGGATGTGCTGGCTGTTGAAAACCGACTGGTTTCGATTGAAAACATCCAGAAAGTGGTAGCCGATTTCTACAAGGTCAAGGTGGCGGACATGCACTCCAAGAAGCGCAGCCGCAATATCGCCAGACCCCGTCAGATTGCCATGGCGCTCGCCAAGGAGCTGACTCAGATGTCTCTGCCTGCCATTGGTGAAGCCTTTGGTGGCCGCGACCACACTACTGTGTTGCATGCGTGCCGTACCATTGCGGACTTGCGCGAATCGGACATGCAACTGAAACATGATTTTCAAGTCTTGATGCAAATGATCAAAGGCTGATGGGCCCCGGCGCCCGGTTTGGAATGACCGCGCTGAATTTGTTAAAATTTTCGGTTTTTGCCGAAACGATCACACGGGAAAATAGCAAATGGTATTGATGCAGGCTGAACGCGACCTCATTCTGAAGCCGTTGACCACCGTTACCGGCATCGTGGAACGCCGCCATACGCTGCCGATTCTGTCTAACGTTTTGATTGAAAAGAAAGGCACGCAGCTGACCTTTCTCGCCACGGATCTGGAGATTCAAATCACCAGTCAAGCGCCGGGCGAACTGGTGGGTGATGATTTTGCCATCACCGTCTCCGCTAAAAAGCTGCAGGATATCCTGCGTGCGATCCCTGACCAGACACAGGTTTCGCTCGACCACACGGACAGCAAGCTGACTGTCAAAGCCGGCAAGAGCCGCTTCAATCTGCAGACCTTGCCAGCCAATGACTTCCCAAAACTGGCCCCCGCTGCCGGTGAGTCCGTCGCATTCGAGCTGCCACAGAAAACCCTGAAGCATCTGCTGTCGATGGTGCAATATTCCATGGCGCATCAGGACATCCGCTACTACTTGAATGGTTTGTGCGTGGTCACTGATGGTCGCGAGCTGAAGCTGGTTTCCACGGACGGCCACCGTCTGGCGTTGGTCAGCCATCAGCTGGAAGCCGACGTTGCCAAGACGGACTTGATCCTGCCACGGAAAACCGTGCTGGAGCTGTATAAACAGTTGAGCGATACCGATACCCCGATTCGGATTGAAATCGGTCAGAACCAGGTGCGTTTTGCCTTTGGCGACGTGGTACTGGTGTCAAAGGTGGTGGATGGAAAATTCCCAGACTACAACCGGGTGATTCCTGCGCGCAACGACAAGCACCTCAATATCGATCGCCTGCAGCTGCAACAGGCACTGCAGCGCGCCTCGATCCTGTCGAATGAAAAATTCCGTGGGGTTCGGGTGGTGTTGATGAATGGCCTGTTGCGCATTCTATGTAACAACAGCGAGCAAGAAGAGGCCCAAGAAGAGCTGGAAGTCGATTACCAAGGCGATTCGCTCGATATCGGTTTCAACATTACCTATTTGCTGGATGTGCTGGCCAATATCAACGAGGAAATCCTGCATTTCAGCTTTGGTGATGCCATGGGCAGCGTGCTGGTCACGGTGCCGGACAACGAACATTTCAAATATGTCGTGATGCCGATGCGGATCTGATCCGGACCGACAACAATGAACATACGCCGGCGTCTGCCGGCGTCAGCGTTTTAACGTTGCCCGGCAACACTTGCAAAGTAATGTGAACAACGCTCGATCAGTGCCGGGTCATCAGGCTTTTGCGCCACCAGGCACTGAATTTTCGGAATGCGCCAAATGGGCTGCACTCCAACCAGATAACGACCAACCGCAAGACAGCGCGGTAACAGCAGTTGAGGGCAAGATGTCTGATCAAACAAACCCGGCAGCAAACGGCGACAACAGTTATGACTCCAACAGCATCAAGGTCCTGAAGGGCCTGGAAGCAGTCCGCAAACGTCCGGGGATGTACATCGGTGACACACAGGACGGCACCGGTTTGCACCATATGGTGTTCGAGGTGCTGGACAACGCCATTGACGAGGCGCTCGCCGGCCACTGTAACCATATCAAGGTCATCATCCACCCCGACAACTCGATTTCGGTGGAGGACAATGGCCGTGGCATCCCAACCGATATCAAAGAAGACGATGAATTCAAGCGCTCCGCCGCCGAGATCGTCATGACCGAGCTACATGCGGGCGGCAAATTCGACCAGAACTCATACAAAGTATCGGGTGGCTTGCATGGCGTTGGTGTCTCGGTGGTCAACGCCCTGTCAGACTGGCTACGCCTCACCATCCGCCGCAATGGCAACGTCCATACCATGGAATTCCGCCAGGGTGTCGCCACCGAGCCATTGAAAGTCGTCGGCAACACCGATCACCGTGGCACCGAAGTGCATTTTCTCGCCTCGGTCGAAACCTTCGGCCTGGTCGAATTCCACTACGAAATCCTGGCCAAGCGCATCCGCGAGCTGAGCTTCCTCAACAATGGCGTGCGCATCGAGCTGATCGACCGTCGCCAGGGTAAAGAAGAACTGTTCCAATTCGAAGGTGGCGTGCGGGCATTCGTGGAATACATGAACCGCAACAAAACCGCCCTGCACTCGCACATTTTCTACTCGCTAGGTGAAAAAGACGGCATGTCCGTCGAGTGCGCCATGCAGTGGAACGACTCATATCAAGAATCAGTGCAATGCTTTACCAACAACATTCCACAGCGCGACGGCGGCACTCACCTGACCGCACTGCGGAATGTCATGACCCGCACCATCAACCAGTACATCGAGCAGAACGAAATCGCCAAAAAGGCCAAGATCGAAACCAGTGGCGATGACATGCGAGAAGGCCTGACCTGCGTGCTTTCCGTCAAACTGCCCGACCCGAAATTCAGCTCGCAGACCAAAGACAAACTGGTCTCCAGCGAAATCGGCCCCGTCGTGCAAGAGGTGCTGTCACAAGCCCTACAGGATTTCTTTCTGGAAAACCCAGTCGATGCCAAAACCATCACTGGCAAAATCGTCGATGCTGCCCGTGCCCGCGAAGCTGCGCGCAAAGCACGCGAACTGACCCGGCGTAAGGGCGCGCTCGACAGCTTCAACCTGCCCGGCAAACTGGCCGACTGCCAAGAGAAAGACCCCGCCAAATCCGAACTGTATCTGGTCGAAGGGGACTCTGCGGGCGGCTCCGCCAAACAAGGGCGCGACCGTAAATTCCAGGCCATCCTGCCCCTACGCGGTAAAGTGCTGAACGTCGAAAAAGCCCGGTTCGACAAAGTGATCTCCAGCGAACAGATCGTCACCCTGCTGACCGCACTGGGCACCGGTATTGGCAAAGAAGACTACAACCCGGACAAACTGCGCTATCACCGCATCATCATCATGACCGATGCGGACGTTGATGGTGCGCACATCCGCACTCTGCTACTGACCTTCTTCTACCGCCAGATGCCCGAGCTGGTCGAGCGCGGCCACATCTACATCGCCCAGCCGCCGCTGTACAAGGTCAAGAGCGGCAAACAAGAGCGCTACCTGAAAGACGACCACGAGCTGAAACAATTCCTGCTACGCCAAGCACTCGAGGGCGCCGAACTCTACCCAAGCGAAGGCGCCACACCCATCATCGGCAACACCCTTGATGAACTGGCCCGCGAATACCTGCTGGCTGAAGCAGTCATCGAGCGCGAAAGCCGTGTGATCGACCCCGCCGTACTTTACGCACTGATCAACCGCCCAAGCGACATCAGCCTACGCGACAAAGACGCCGCCGAAGCTGCCGCCCAACACATCCGCGCTGCTATCCACGACATCAACTTCAGTGTCGATGCCGTCCACGATGACAAAAACGACGCCTGGGTGCTGAAAATCAGCCGCATGCAACACGGCAATGCCAACTTCTGGTACATCGACAGCGACTTCCTGCAAAGCGGCGACTATCGGCAACTGCGCAAAACCGGCGAAGCACTGGCTGGTCTGCTCAACGAGGGTGCCTATGTCAAACGCAACGAACAAAGCCGCGCCGTGCCTGATTTCAAAACTGCCCTGGACTGGCTGCTCGCAGAAGTCCGCCGTGGGCTTGGCATCCAACGCTATAAAGGCCTGGGCGAGATGAACCCTGAGCAGCTCTGGGAAACCACCATGGACGCCTCAGTCCGTCGCCTGCTAAAAGTGCAGATCGAAGACGCCATGGCCGCCGACGACATCTTCACCACCCTGATGGGCGACCAAGTCGAACCCCGCCGCGCATTCATTGAAACCAATGCCCTGGTTGCGCGGAATATTGATGTGTGAGGTTGTCGGATGACACAGAAAGTGAAAACTGTGCCAAGTTAGTGAAAAATTGGTGACGCAGAAAGTGAAAAGGCCCCTGATGGGGCCTTTTCACTTTCTGTCGCAATTTCGGCCTTTGTGGCCGTTGGAGCGATCTATGAACAATGGCCGCTCTAGATCAAAGCTGCCGCTCAAATGACCAATGCGGAGTGCGACTGAAGGACAGGTTTTGGCCGGTTATCACTGTTCGTACTAGTTGCCTGTAAGCAGCCGGTGGGTTGTAATCCTCCGGAGCCAATGGTGCCTTTCGCGACGACTCGGCCCACCGTCGCTGTCGACCAGGAACGGTCATTGCCTTACATATATTCTTTGCCGTCGGATAGCATCGTCAAATCACTATGCTGTACCAAACTCCTAATGCATATTTCCATTGAAAACACCGAGACATCCGCTACTCGATCGCGTACAACGCAGGACTACGCTTCCGTAGCGCTTGGATTCTTGCTACGACCTCCTGCTTAATTCGTTCAATCTTTTCTCGCTCATCTGAACCGCCCCGGGTTTGATGGAGGCTCTAACTCTTGAGAAGATAGAGCGATGAAGAAGTCAGTTAAGTTCTCCCCCGAAGTTCGCGAGCGCTC